>JAKUPQ010000051.1 GCA_022450665.1 Alphaproteobacteria bacterium
AATATTCAGCACATCGTCATCGCCTTTAAGGGTAGTGTATTTTTTATCGTGTAGCAAAAACGGACCATAGCGGCCAACACCTGCCAAAATAGGCTGTCCGGTATCGGGGTGTGATCCCAAATCGCGGGGCAATGACAGTAGTTTGATTGCGGTTTCTAATGTCAGGCTATCGGCTTCCATACCTTTTAGCAGGCTGGTGCGTTTGGGTTTTTCGCCGCCATCGTTCATCTCAACATAAATGCCGTAGGGGCCTTTTTTCAGCCAAATGTCGGCACCAGTATCGGGATAATTACCTAATACTTTGGGTAAATCACCTGCGGTGGCACTATCGGTGTTGCTTTGCCCGTCTGCGGTACTGCCGCTAACTTCACGGGTGTAGGTGCATTCGGGATAGCGCGAACACGAAACATATGCGCCATAGCGCCCCAAGCGCAACGATAGGCGGCCTTCACCACATACCGGACAGCTGCGCGGATCTTTTCCATCAGCCTCTTTGCTTGCAGGAAAAATAAATGGCTCTAATTCGCGGTCGAGAATATCAAGCACTTCAGACATGCGAATGTCTTTGCTTTCATCGATAGATTTGGAAAAACGATCCCAAAAATCGCGTAGCACTTCTTTCCATTCCAGCTCGCCGGCGGATACGTGGTCGAGACGTTCTTCAATACGCGCTGTAAACTCGGGTTGCACATAACGCTCGAAAAAGCTGGTTAAAAATGCATTCACTAAGCGTCCGCGTGCTTCGGGGATAAACCGTTTTTTATCCAGCAAAACATAGTTGCGATCTTGCAAAACTGACAAAATACTTGCGTAGGTAGAGGGGCGGCCAATACCCAATTCTTCGAGTTTTTTTACCAGGCTTGCTTCCGAAAAGCGTGGTGGCGGATCGGTGAAATGCTGAGCAGCGGCAATGTCTTTGGCATCTGTGGATGTTCCAACGCTTAAATTAGGCAGAATTCTGTCTTCGTCATCCACATCGTCTTTTTGATCATCAAGCCCTTCTCGATATAGCTTGAGGAAGCCATCGAATTTTATTGTGCTGCCTGTGGCGCGCAAGGTGGCGCTATTATCGTTGGCCGCAAATTCCATCGCCACCTGATCCAGTATTGCACTGGCCATCTGGCTTGCAATGGTGCGTTTCCAAATTAGCTCATACAGGCGTAGCATGTCTTTATCAAGTGCGCTTGTTACATATTCCGGCATACGGGAAGGGTCGGTTGGGCGTATGGCCTCGTGTGCTTCCTGAGCATTTTTTGCTTTGGATGTGTATTGGCGCGGCGAGTCCGGCAGGTATTCTTTGCCAAAATGTTTTTCGATAGCATAGCGCGCTCCGCCAATCGCCTCGCCAGATAAATGTACGCTGTCGGTACGCATATAAGTAATTAACCCGGTGGTTTCTCCGCCTTCTAACGGCACACCTTCATAAAGCTTTTGTGCAAGCTGCATGGTCTTTTTTGCGCCAAAACCCAATTTACGTGAGGCTTCCTGTTGCAAGGTAGAAGTAGTAAATGGCGCAGAAGGGTTGCGCTTCACCTGCTTTGGTTCAACGCTACTTACCGCATAGGTTTTTGATTTAAGGGTGGTTTCGATGTCAACGGCACTACGCTCGTCAATAATATCGAATTTATCGAGTTTATTGCCCTGCCAATGGGTAAGCTTGGCTTTGATTCCAGCTTTTCCTTCGGCTTGCATTACCGCAGAAATATCCCAGTATTCACGGGTAATAAAAGCTTCTATTTCGGCTTCACGCTCGCAAATCAGGCGCAGCGCAACCGATTGCACGCGTCCTGCAGATTTACTGCCGGGCAGTTTGCGCCATAATACCGGTGATAACGAAAATCCAACTAAATAATCCAAAGCGCGACGCGCTTGCTGGGCGTTGACTAGGTTCATGTCAATGTCACGTGGATTAGCGATTGCTTTGGTGACAGCTTTTTTTGTTATTTCGTGAAACACTACCCGATGCACTTCGGTATTTTTCTTTAGCGCCTTTTTCTGTTGCAATACCTCAAGTACATGCCATGAAATAGCCTCCCCCTCGCGATCAGGGTCAGTTGCAAGGTATATCGCATCGCATTCCTTAGCGGCTTTGGTAAGCGCAGTAACATGTTTTTGTGAATATGAATCAACTTCATAGATCATATTAAAATCATTTTCGGTATCTACCGAGCCATTTTTGGCTGGCAAATCACGAACATGACCAAAAGAAGCGAGAACGTTATAATCGTTTCCCAAATACTTATTGATTGTTTTTGCTTTGGATGGTGATTCAACAATTACTAATTTCATTACGACTCAAACCTAAGGCTTACGCGGTTTCCTGGATGTCGGTTGATACGTCCGGCAAGCTCCATTTCGAGCAGCACCGTCATAACAACCCCTGCTGTTACTTGACACTGTGTAATCAATTCGTCAACCAAAACCGGATCATGACTTAATTTTCCAACGATTAATTTACGCGCTTTTTCCAGTTCGGATTCGCTGGGTATGGCGATAGCAGAGGGTTGAAACTCTGTATTATTAGGTTCTGATAGTGGTGCATTTTTTAGATGTTGCATCTGTTGAATAATATCTTGCGCCGATTCGGTGAGGGCGGCGCCGTCGCGCAAAAGTTGATTTGTTCCTTTGCATCGCGGATCCATAGGAGAGCCTGGAATAGCAAAAATTTCGCGGTTTTGATCCAGTGCCTGACGCGCCGTGATTAATGAGCCGGAGCGCAAAGACGCTTCTACCACCAACACCCCGTGTGACATTCCAGATATAATGCGGTTGCGGGCAGGAAAGCTTGATGCCAGCGGTTCAAATCCAAAAGGCTGATGCGAAATTATGCCTCCCACATCACGCATTTTATCGTAAAGATAGGTGTTTTCACTAGGGTATATGGTGTTTATGCCACCTGCAATAACCCCCACTGTGCCAGTATCTATCGCACCTGAATGAGCGGCAGCATCAATGCCACGGGCAAGGCCGGAGATTACACAAATGTCGGATTTTCCCAAATCGCTAGCGATCTTTTGGGTGAGGCGGCAGCCATTGGCACTGGCATTGCGCGCACCAACGATGCCGATATTAATGCCCTTCTGCCACACATTGCTGCGACCAAGGGTAAAAATTACCGGCGGAGCATCATGAATAGTATGCAGCATTTTTGGGTAGTCGGGACTGCCATATACAATAATTTTTGCACCAAAAGCTTCGGTTTTTTCAATTTCTTCTTTAACCGCTGCAATGCTTGCGATTTTAATTGGCTTTGCACGCCCACCTCTTTTCGCCATGTCAGGAATGGCATCGAGGGCTTTTGACACCGAACCAAAATAAGAAAGTAACTTAAAAAATGTGACCGGCCCAACATTTTCGCTGCGAATCAGACGCAGAATATCAGTCGTTTTTTCATTGGCGAGGCTGGGATATTCCATAGTAAAAAGTGAGTTATGCATTGGTTTTCTTATTTTTTGTTTTTAAAGCTGCTTTCTTCACCTTGCAATAAGCGATTAATATTGGCGCGGTGTGTAATAAAAATAATCATTGTGATGAGCAATATAATAAATGTCACATGCATATCGCTGATAAAAAAACTAAATAATGGTGCTAGGGCAAAAGCGACCAGAGCTGCTAAAGAAGAAATGCGCCAGAGTTTGAACACTATCAGCCACGTAGCAATAGCTGCAAAAAATACCAATGGTGTGAGTGCCAGCAAAACGCCAAGCGCAGTCGCAACGCCTTTGCCACCTTTAAATTTAAGCCACACAGGGAAGATATGCCCTAAAACCGCTAACAGACCGGCTACGGCCACGAATATGGATGGCACAGTAACTGGTGGTGTTACAGCTAAGGGCAAGGTAACTTCTGGCAAAATGAGTCGTGCTAATAGCACAGCAACGCTGCCTTTTAGCAAATCGCCCAGTAAAGTAAGTGCCGCGAGCTTTTTATTACCGGTTCTCAGGGCATTAGTCGCGCCAATATTGCCAGAGCCAATGGCGCGTAAATCACCTTGCCCCATAGCTTTGGATAAGAGTAAACCAAAAGGGATAGATCCAATAAAATATGCAAGAACAAGCAAAAAAGCGGTCATAAATACCTATTAAATAAAGTGCAAAACTATCATTGCCGGCAATTGATTGCTCCTTGCAAAATATATCCGGCAGCGAGTTTATCGACCAATTCAGCCTTACGATTTCGAGAAAGGCCGCCTTCAGTCATCATACGCTCTACCGCCAGGGAGGACATTCTTTCGTCCCATAAAAAGCAGGGCAGGGCAAGCTTTTCGTGAATGTTACGCGCAAATTGCCGTATAGATTGGCATCGTGGGCCTTCTGTGCCATTCATATTAATAGGGTAGCCAATAACAAACCCCCCAACATTGCGCTCTTTAACGATTTTTTGCAGCGCCTGAATGTCTTTTGTGAATTTTCCACGGCGTATGGTATCTACAGGGGTGGCGATGCTGAGCAACACATCACTAAGCGCCATGCCAATAGTTTTTTCGCCCACATCCAGCCCCATGAGGCGCTGATTTGGCTCCAACTTACTGATAAGTTCGTTAATCGTTGTGCAAAACGGCTGTTTATCGCTTGTCATGGCCACATAAACTTATTAAAACTATGCTTTCTTTAAAGCAATCCATTACAAAAGGCAAATGTCATGGCGCTCACCAAACAAGAAGTCGAGAAAATCGGCAAACTCGCACATATTAAGCTGACCGAAGAAGACAAAGAACATTTTGGCAACGAAATCAGCCAGATTCTTAAATGGGTCGAGCAGTTGCAGGAAGTGGACACCGACGGCATAGAACAAATGACCAGCGTGGGCAGTATGACCTTGCCCCGTCGTAAAGATGAAGTAACAGATGGCCATTGCAGGGATGATATTCTCGCCAATGCGCCTAAAAGTGAATATGGCTGTTTCGCCGTTCCAAAAGTAATTGAATAGTTATGTGGTGTTTCTGTATTGCAGAAATGACAAAGGATATAAGATGACACATTTGACAGACCTGACATTAGCTGATGCGCGTGATAAAATTCATGCACGGGAAATTTCGGCCACTGAACTAACCGAGGCATTTCTTGGCGCGGTAGAAAAACATAACCCCAGCCTGAATGCATTTATTGTAACCACAGCAGATAAAGCCCGCGAGCAGGCGAAGGCGTCCGATGCGAAAATTGCCTCTGGCGATGCCCGTCCTCTCGAGGGTATTCCGTTGGCAATCAAAGATTTGTACTGTACCAAGGGAGTGCAAACCACTGCTGCATCGCATATTTTAGAAGGGTTTGTTCCACCCTACGAATCTACCGTTACCCAAAATTTATGGGATGCCGGAGCCGTGATGCTGGGCAAAACCAATCTGGATGAATTTGCTATGGGGTCGTCAAATACGACCAGTTATTTTGGTAATGTTATCAATCCATGGAAGAAAACTAATGACAATGCCGATTTAGTGCCGGGTGGTTCTTCGGGGGGATCCGCTGCCGCTGTTGCTGCGCGCATGTGCTTAGGCTCACTCGGCACCGATACCGGCGGCTCTATCCGCCAGCCCGCAGCATTTTGCGGAATAACAGGCATAAAACCCACTTATGGCCGCTGCTCACGCTGGGGTGTGGTGGCTTTTGCAAGCTCTCTCGATCAGGCTGGGCCGTTTGCACGCACAGTGCGAGATAACGCTATTTTGCTTACCCATATGTGCGGATACGACAAAAAAGATTCTACCAGCGCCAATATGAACGTGCCGGATTTTGAAAAGGCGCTTACCGGAAATGTGAAAGGCCTGCGTATAGGCATTCCAAAAGAATATCGTATAGAAGGTATGAGCGAAGAAATCGATGCTGTGTGGCAACAAGGTATCGACTGGCTCAAGCAGGCAGGGGCAGAGATTGTGGAAGTCAGTTTACCGCACACCCATTATGCGTTGCCAACTTATTATATCATCGCTCCTGCGGAAGCATCCAGCAACTTAGCGCGCTATGATGGAGTGCGCTATGGTTTGCGTGTTGCAAGCGAAAACACCCCGCTGCATGATATGTATTACGAAACCCGCGCCGCCGGTTTTGGTGCAGAAGTCAAACGCCGCATTATGATTGGTTCTTATGTGCTTTCGGCAGGATATTATGATGCTTATTACAAAAAAGCGCAGAAAATCCGCACGTTAATTGCACGTGATTTTAATCGTGCCTATGAAAAATGTGATGCGATTCTTACCCCAACTGCGCCCTCTGCGGCATTTGGCGTGGGAGATAAACAAGACGACCCGATTGCTATGTATTTGAACGATGTGTTTACTGTGCCTACCAGCCTTGCGGGATTGCCCGGTTTGTCGCTGCCGGCATCACTAAATAAAGATGGCTTGCCACTTGGCTTGCAAGTGATTGGTCGCCCATTTGATGAAGAAACGGTGTTCCGCGTAGCTGGCGTGTTAGAAGATGCTGCCGGATTCAGCCATAAACCGGAGGGTTTTTGATATGAGTACAACTACCACAGGCATTATCAAAGGCAACACTGGCGATTGGGAAATGGTTATCGGCCTAGAAGTGCATGCGCAAGTGCAATCCAAATCCAAGCTGTTTAGCGGCTCGCCCACCACTTATGGCGCAGAACCAAACGAAAATGTATCGCTGGTTGATGCGGCTATGCCTGGCATGTTGCCGGTAATTAACGAATTCGTTATTGAGCAAGCGGTGCGCACTGGTTTGGGATTGGGTGCAAAAATAAATCACCGTTCAGTGTTTGATCGCAAAAATTATTTTTACCCGGATTTGCCACAGGGCTATCAAATATCGCAATTTCTTGACCCCATCGTAGGTGAGGGCGTGTTAGTGCTGGATATGAAAGATGGCAGCACCCGCGAGATAGGTATTACTCGTTTACATTTGGAGCAAGATGCCGGAAAAAGTCTGCACGAGCATAGCCCAAAACATACATTTATCGACCTGAATCGCTCTGGTATCGCATTAATGGAAATTGTATCCGAGCCTGATATACGCACGCCAGAGGAAGCAGGGCTGTATTTGAAAAAACTCCGTACCATTCTGCGTTATCTTGGCACATGCGATGGCGATATGGACAAAGGCAACATGCGTTGCGACGCAAATATTTCTATGCGCCGTAAGGGCGAAGAAATGGGTACGCGCTGTGAGATTAAAAATGTAAACTCTGTGCGGTTTCTCATGCGCGCCATTGAATTTGAAGGCAATCGCCAAGTAGAAATTCTGGAAAGCGGTGGCAAAATCGATCAGGAAACACGCTTATTTGATGCCAGTACCGGCGAAACGCGAACCATGCGTAGCAAGGAAGATGCGCAGGACTATCGCTATTTTCCCGATCCGGATTTGCTGCCGTTAGAGTTTGATGAAGCTTATGTGCAAGCGATCCGTGAAACGCTACCCGAACTGCCCGATCAGAAAAAAGCCCGCTATATGGAAAAAGCAGGGCTGAGCGCCTATGATGCAGGAGTAATCGTAGCAGAACAGGAGTCTGCACAATATTTTGAAGCGCTGCTTAACCATGCAAAGGACGCTAAGCTTGCCACTACATGGATGACAGGTGAGTTATTTGGGCGGCTCAACAAACAAAATATCGACATCGAGAATACTCCGGTATCAGCTGAGCAACTGGGCGGGCTGCTTGCACTCATTGAAGACAACACCATTTCTGGCAGCATTGCAAAAACTGTGCTGGATAAAATGTTTGAAACAGGTAAAGACGCAGCAACCATTGTGGATGAAGAAGGCTTAAAGCAAGTTACCGACACGGGAGCGATTGAAGCGCAAATAGATGAAGTTCTGGCCGCGAATCAGGATAAAGTCGTTCAGTTCAGAGATGGTAAAGATAAGTTGTTTGGTTTCTTTGTAGGGCAAGTTATGAAAGCTACTCAAGGCAAAGCCAATCCAGCGATGGTTAATGAGTTGCTCAAGAAGAAACTCGCGGCTTAATTCTTTGCCATAAGATCGCTTTGCTAGCGTATGTTTTTAAGCAAGTTTTTAGCTGCGATGTTGCCTGGATCCGATTCAAGTATTGCATCGATATCTTCTTGTGCCTGCGCATGTTTACCCATAGAGATAAGCAGCTTGGCGCGTAGCAAGTGGCTTTGTACGGAAGGAGCAATGCTTATTGCATGATCATAATCCTGAACTGCCTTAAGGTGTTGCGCTTGCTTAATGAAGACTTTGGCGCGTTGTAGTAGAAACGGAACAATTTCTTCATCTACAGCGCGATCAGTCGCCCAATAAATGCTATCATCTAGGTGCTTTTTAGCGGCACCAAAATTTCCTGCGGCATAATGGGCTTTTGACGTTTGCAATTTCATGCTAAGCCATAGTTGCCCCTGACTTGGCGTCATGCCACGCAAAATGGTTTCTAGCGCATTGGATGCGCCGTTAAAATCTTTCATTTCATAGAGTGCTAATGCCATGCAATGCTGCGCGGCCAGAGTCTTGCTTGTGCCATACCATGCCCGCGCTTTCTTATAAGCAGCCTCAGGGTTCGTGGCAATAGAATGAGTGCAGGCAGCGTATTGTTGGTTTACCTGTGCAACGGCCTGACCATTACCTATGCTGGCGGCCAATGCGACTGAGAAGAATAAAAAGCGATTGAATGGCATTTTTCTTTGCTTACTTGCACTTAATGGGAGCTAATGGCACTGTATAGCAGCAAATATAAGGTTTCAATCAATTGTGAGGCGTGATGCGAATTTTCTGTTTTGGTTATGGCTATGTTGCACAGCAACTTGCAGCATATATGCAAAACGAAGATGTCAGCATTTGTGGCACTACAACTACGGTAGATAAAGCTGATAATGATCGGATTTTTTTGTTTGATGCTGAACATGCTATGACTGCCGAGGGGCAGAAAGCATTGGCGCAAGCGAGTCATGTTATTATTTCTATTCCACCTGATAGCTCTAATGCCGACCCAGCATGGCGTCACTATGGGCAATGTTTGCAGGGCAAATGGCTGGGATATCTATCTACCACAGGTGTATATGGTGATTGGCAAGGGCAGTGGGTAGATGAAAACTCGCCGCGAAATGCAACTGAGCCACGCAGCCTACGTCGTATAGAAGCCGAAAAATTATGGCTTAGCGTAGGTGCAAATTGCTTTCGGCTGGCGGGAATATATGGCCCGAAGCGTAATGTGTTGCAAAAGATACGCGCAGGCGATGCGCGATGCATATATAAAGAAAATCAGTACTTTTCACGTATTCATAGCGAAGATATTGCGCAAATTCTGGTAGCGGCCATGCAGCAATCGTTGCAGGGAGAGGTGTTTAACCTATGCGACAATATGCCAGCTCCAAACCATGAAGTTATTGCCTATGGCTGTGAGTTGCTAGGTGTAGAGTCTCCGCCGTTAATTGCTATCGAAGATGCAAATCTAAGCCCGATGGCACAAAGCTTTTATGCCGCTAACCGACGGGTAAAGAATGATAAAATTAAAAAATCGCTATCTGTAACATTGAAATATAGAACATATAAAGATGGGTTGGCCTCATTATTGCATAGTTAAAGGCGTATTTGACATTGTATGCAATCTGCTAAGATATTATGGTGAAATTATGAATAAAAACACGCGTGTAATTTACTGGTCAATCTTACTGCTTTCTACTGCTGCCGCATGTGCTCCGGTTGGACGTGGTATACAGCGTGTTGGCACAGCGGTGCATGAAGAATCCATCGCAGTAGATCATCGTGTGCGCGATTGGTTCGATTCGGAAGATATTTATGGCAGAGAGCGCAACTTGCCAGACCCTACCACTGCATATTGCTATAAAACACTAGGCGAAGTGAGTTGTTATGCCACACCGCTAGCTGGTGAGGAGCGCCGGTTTGTTGGGAAACAAGAGCCAGATCCGATGTTTACTGATAGCTATTATCCAGTGCCGGAGCAAAAACCCGAACCCACCACTATTTATTTGGATGCAGAGCATGTGGTGGCGGGTGAACTGATTGCAGAAGATTTGCCGCCGGATGGCAACACTTATGAAGCGCCGGTTGCGGTGCAAAGTCAGCCCGTCACACCAACTTTGACGCTAAAAGAAGAGCCGGTACCTGCCTATAAGCAGCCACGGGAGCTGATTCCTGTATTCAGTGAATACTAATTAAATATGTGGCTACGCTAAACTGGGTAGTGATTTTTTTTCTGAGCCAATAAAATTCAGCCGATTAATTTGCCAGCTAATGGTGTCAAACCCATCACATTCCGTACAATGCAATGTCCACTTATCGCTAATAGCTTTGCAGTTTTCACAAGTCCATGAGGGGCCAATATTAGCCTTAACTGCCCGCTCCAGCCATTCGTCGGCTTTTTCTTTGCTTTTATGTTGGGTCTCTTCAAGTCTTGCCATTAGTTTGCAAATGCGCGGAGTTTCTTGCTTGCTAAGCGCAATTTTCAAATGATTGCGTGCCTTATCAAACTGGGCATCATCCAATGCAGCTTCTGCCACAGCAATCTGGCTTTCGATGTCATCGGGATTATTTGCCACCAGAGATTCCACACGCTTTAGGCGGCGGGCAGGCGATTCATCCATAAACATTTTTTTCAAAACAAGCGCAAGCGATGGGTGTGGTGAAATCTTCCATGTGCGTCCTAAAGTTGCTGCAATTTGGCGTTTTTGGCCCATCTTGTTATAACAGCGAACCAGCAATAATGCCGCAGGCACCATGCCTGGTAAGGTTTTATGCGTTGCCTTCACATAGCGCAGGGCATTTTCATAATCTTCATCTTTATAAAGATTCAGCGCATGCTGGTAATCTACCAACGCCAAGTAACGCTTTGTATCTGCTGCACTAAGTGCCTTGTGGCGCTTGCCCTTATTAATAACAGTTTGTGCCTGTTGCCAGCGTTGTTCGTGGGTATATAAATCAATCAAGGATATTACCGAGAACGTACTGTCAGGGCGAATATCCTCCGCTTCTTCTGCATAGGCGATGGCTTTGTCTATTTCGCCATTATTACGCGCTTGCTCAAGCAAGCCACGGGCTGCTAAAAAGCGTGTTTCTTTGTGCTCAAGCAGTGGTTTTAAGTGGCTCACAGCCTCGCTGCTATCGCCTTCTAAGCGGGCAAGTTGCGCTGAAAGCAAATGGGTAATGGGAGGCGAACCAAGCAAGCTATCAGCGCGACGGTTGAGCTTTTTTGCCATGGCAATATCCGAAACCGATAAAGCAGCAAACGCTTCTGTTAAGACCGACAAACCGCGTTCATGATGCTCTATTTTACGTGCGCGGCTAAAGCGGCCTGGAAAACTAAAAATAGTGGCAAACAGACGGTAGATTAAAAACAATACAGTGAAAGTAACAGCCACCATAAACAGTAGGAATAAAACCGAAGTTTCGATTTGCCATCCCATCCATTCTACGTTTACCGCGCCTGGCATATCGGCAATTGCGGCCATTAAAGCGGCAAATATAAGTAGCAATACAATAAATAATATCATGCGCAGCATAGAGTGGGTTCCTTAATCAGCGCGTGATTGCACGAGGGCATTTTTCAATTGCGAAAGCGCATCATGGACTTCGATATAGCTTTTCGCATCAATAATCCATTGCTTGAACAATGGGCGCGTTGCATCAGATAGTTGATTCACATGCACTAACGCCATTGTGACATTATCCATTTCCAGTTCATCTTCAGCACGGGCAAGTTGAGCTTCATCGCTATCGTCGTTATTGCTGATTTCTGCTTTACGGATGCTGACAATATTTGAAAGCTGGCTACGTAGTTTATCGCTGAGATTCGGATTATTTTTACTGCTAAGGCTTACAGGAAGCGCGGTTTCCATAAGGCCGATATAATCATCAAACAGCTGCTCCATCGACGGTACGCCCTTATTCGCATGACCAGCAAGTGTTACAAGCGCAGTATCATTCATGCCAATGGTTTCGGCGTAGGTAATCGCTTTTTCCATCGCAGGGGCGTAGCTTTCACCATCGCGTATTTGTGTGGTGATTTGGTCGAGCGCTTGCATAAGCTTTATTTGAGATACATAGCGCTTAGTATCTGTTTCATAAGTTTTTTGCAGTTTTTCTACTTCGTCGCTCAGCGCCATAAGCTGCGTTTGCATCTCTACCGTTGGTTGGGTGTCGATAGTCAGGCTGGTGGGTATAGAGCCATTGCCGTTTGTGTTTGCAGTGCTAGCTTTTTCTAAAGCGGCAGTTAAGGCTTCGGTTTGCTGGGTTAACTCGGCCACTTTGTTTTCTAGCGCTGTTATGTCTTCGCGCAGTGCCAAACGAATGCGTTTTGCTTTATCCTGGCGTGCAACTATTTCGGCCAGATCTTTGGATTTTGTAGGAGTGGATATCTCGGTTTGAACATCATGTTCATTATCATTTGCAGCATTTTCGGCGGTTTTGATTGTTGGCGCATTCGGGCGATAGTCGGTTGTTTCGGTGGCTTTAGTTTTTGTTGGTTTAAGTTCTGAGTAGCCGCTTTCAGTCGAGGTTTGATTTGACATCCAAACCACGCCGGCCATTGCCACGCCAGCAAGTAACAACCATAGAAAGGCCTTACTGCCCTTACCTGAATCGGTAGGGATTTCAGTTGTCGGCTTCTTAGCAGAAGGGGTATCGGTGCCAGTTTTTTTTGCTGGCTCTTGCTTGCTGGTGGGTTCTTTTTTCTGTGTCATGGTGCCTGTTATAAACCTTATAGATTATTTTGCCAAAGCCTTATTTTGATAGGATTAAAAGTTCCTGCATTGCAACGTTATCTGGAGCCGTAGCGATATGTAACGATTTCCATATTAATTTTCTAGCATTTTGTGCTACAGCTTCGCTGATACAATAAAGCGAAATATTAGGCGTAAAGGCTTGCAGCTCATGTTGCTCAATTAAAGCGCATAATATTTCTGCCGAACGTGGCGAGTATAATGCTATGCCGCTTATGGCATTGTCTTGGATAGACTTTATTGCTTCGTTACTAAGCGATTCTGCTGCAATTGCGGTATAAACCACTTTACGTCTTACATTAGGCGTAAATTCATGACGTATATGTGCTGCACAAGGATACAGGTAGACCAGATCGAGGGGTAATAATCTATCGAGATATTGCGCCGTTTGTGCCCACGCAGCAACACGTAATCCCTGATTATGCGCCATATGGGCAGTGTGTTCTCCTACAACATAGCAAGGCAATTTTGCGTCTTTTATTGAAGTCAGAGCGTGGCGGCTGGTGACGATAATACCATCATAGCCCGCGATATCGAGAGGGGTGCCGCTCCGTTCAATATGCATCACAGGACTTATGATGCTTTGGATATTATGAGTTTTCAGAAAAACTGCCAAGGCAACACTGTCGGCATAGGGGCGGGTGAGTAGCAATTGCATCATGATTAATGTACCAGAAAATTCTCGCCAGCCATTTCCAGCAGAATATTTCCTAGTTTGTGTCCGGCTCTTTCTGCGGATTCAAGCGTTGCTTTGCAATTAACGCTGCGGCGGTGAATGATTTTGCCGTTAGGTTTGGCAACCATTCCCTCCAGTAATAAATTTTTACCTTGCAGCGTAGCGAGGCCACCAATAGGGGTGCGGCATGATCCGTCCAAGGTTTTTAACAAGCTTCGCTCGGCGCTGACGCAAAGCATGGTATCGGGGTGATGAATCTTACTAAGCATTTCGCGTATGTCTTCACGATCTTGGTGGCATTCCACACCAATCGCGCCTTGTGCAACAGCGGGCAAGCATACATCGGTGGGTAGGGGGCAGGTAACCATGTCGCCCATACCTAAACGATTAAGTCCGGCAACTGCAAGCAAGGTGGCATCGCACACGCCCTCTGAAAGTTTGCGTAGGCGCGTTTGGACATTGCCTCTAAAAGGAATGATTTCTAAATCGGGACGGTAAGCTTTAATTTGTGCCCCGCGCCGCAAAGAAGACGTGCCGACAATGGCATAAAGCGGCAAACCATCAACACCTACAGCTGCATTGGATATAAAGGCATCTCTTGGGTCTTCACGCTCTAATAAGCATGGAATAATTAACCCATCCGGTAATATGGTTGGCATATCTTTCATTGAATGCACAGCAATATCAACTTTATGTGCAAGCAAGGCATCTTCGATTTCTTTGGTGAATAACCCTTTTCCGCCAATGTCGCTGAGGGTTTTGTCCTGTATTGCATCACCGGTAGTGGTCATGGGCACAATCTCAAATTGTTCCGCTACCATGTCGGGATACGCTGCAAGCAGACGGCGCTTTACCTCCTCGCTCTGGGCGAGGGCTAGCTTGCTGGCGCGTGTTCCTATCCGTATTTTAGCGGTTTTCTTCATGAGGGCTACATAATGAAAATCAAAAGAAAGGTCTTTTTAGCGCATTCATGCGGCTAATGGTATGAAAAATTCATTATCTATGCTATATCGCAGCTATGAAAATACTTGGAATAGAGACCAGTTGCGATGAAACGGCTGCTGCAATAGTTACAGCCGACAAAGAAATATTGGCCAATATCGTGCTTTCGCAAACGGAAGAACATTTGCCTTATGGCGGAGTTGTTCCCGAAATTGCCGCTCGCGCCCATGCGCATCATTTAGATGATATTATACGTAGTTGCCTATCTAAGGCTGATTGTTCGTTAAATAAAATGGATGCCATTGCTGTTACCGCAGGGCCCGGGCTGATAGGCGGGGTGATTGTGGGCGTGATGACAGCAAAAGCGATTGCGGCAAGCCTGAAAAAGCCTTTCATCGCCGTTAATCATCTTGAAGGCCATGCCTTAACGGTACGTTTAACAGATAATGTGACGTTTCCTTATCTGATGCTGCTGGTATCAGGTGGACATTGCCAGTTATTAGCTGTAGAGGCGGTGGGAAAATATCATAAACTTGGTGGCACACTCGATGACGCTTTGGGTGAGGCGTTTGATAAAACTGCAAAAATGCTTGGGCTTGGCTATCCGGGAGGGCCGGAAATTGAGCGTCTGGCAAAAATTGGTAATGCTGACGCTCATAAGTTTACTCAGCCTTTGCAAGGGCGCGCCAATAGCGATTTTTCTTTTTCGGGGCTTAAAACCGCCATTCGGCAAAAAATTATCGCGATGCAAGCTGAGGGTGCTATTACGCAGCAGGATAAGGCAGATATTTGTGCATCGTTTCAAGCGACGGTGGCGGCAATTTTACGTGATAGGTTGCGCTATGGTATCCAGCAATTTTGTAGTCGCTATCCTGATGCCAAGCAATTTGTTGTAGCTGGCGGCGTTGCGGCAAATTTATATTTGCGGGAAGCGTTGAATAATATAGTAGACGAATACGGTATGGCGCTTGTTGTGCCACCACCAAAATTATGCACCGATAATGCGG
>JAKUPQ010000052.1 GCA_022450665.1 Alphaproteobacteria bacterium
TCTATGGCCGAGTACTGCGTTGGTTGTCACGCTTTATCCGCTGGATAATATCTTCCATACTGCGCAAAAATTGCGACTTATCGCGTTTGGTAAATGAAGGATTGTATCCCGCACTCGCCCCTGTTTCGCGCAAATGCGCATTTAATTCACGCATTGCCAGCGCCGCGCCAATATTTGCGGTAGTAAACTCCTTACCCGTAGGGCCTAAAGCATGTGCCCCGCGCTTCAGACAGCGACTGGCCAGTGGAATATCTGCAGTAATCACCATATCGTTCTCGGCAATGTGTTCGGCAATCCAGTCATCTGCTGCATCTGCCCCTTCGGATACAACAATTTTTTCTACCATAGGCGCCACTGTAAGCCGCAACCAACTATTACTCACCAGAAAAACTTTACTGCCATGGCGCTCAGCAACATGCATAGCTTCTTCTTTCACAGGGCAGGCATCGGCATCTATATATATTTCCAGCATTTCGGCAGTAAACAATGGGCAGTTCTTCCATGCAAGGATTTTGGTAGATAAACGCACTTTGACAGGGTTAATGTTCTTCTTTATATATGCGTTATTCCCGCCACAAAACGCATTGCGTCTACATGGATGTGAGGAATTTATCCCTTTTACAGGCTAAAGCATCCATGAAACGACTCAGAAAACCAAAATTTTCCAAACGCCTGACATTATGGAAAGGGCGTGTAAAAGATACCGCCGAAGATATTGCTGAGGATATTTCCGATTCTGAAACTTGGTTCAGCTTGCGTGCGCGTGGGCGTTGGCTACGGCAATGGTGGCAGCGAGAATATGTTAGCACCATCAACCATGATGAAGTGATCCAGCATGTTAAAAGCGAAGGCCGCCTTACATCCCGTTACACGTTCATGGTCACCATGTCTTGCGCTATTGCTATGCTGGGTTTATTGCTTTCATCTCCGGCGGTAGTAATTGGCGCCATGTTGATTTCTCCGCTGATGGCACCCATTATGTCGCTGGGTTTTTCTCTATGCCTGTTGGATCTGCGGCAAATGCGCAAAGCACTGGAAGGGCTTATCAGCGGTCTAGCAATGGCCTTGGGCGTTTCTGCACTCATTGTGATGCTCTCTCCCATTACCGAAACCACGCCTGAAATTATGGCGCGCACACAGCCTAATCTGTTTGATTTGCTGGTAGCGATTTTCTCGGGCATGGCGGGCGGCTACGCGGTTATCAAGCGCAAAGGCGAAGCAATCGTGGGAGTAGCCATTGCTACTGCGCTCATGCCTCCTTTGGCTGTGGTGGGCTATGGCTTAGCCACGCACAGTGCCCCCATTGCTCAGGGCGCATTTATGCTTTTCATGACTAACTTGCTCGCCATTTCACTTAGCGTCACATTAATGGCAAAATTTTATGGCTTTGGCCGCAACACCGGCAAAAAGCATATGCTATGGCAGGTAACGCTTATTGGCGGCGTGTTTGCAATTCTATCCCTACCGCTGGGCGTAGCTTTGAAAGACATCGCCTACCAAACCTATATTACCAAAACTGCCAAAAGCACCATTAAAGAATATTTTGGCGAAGAACGCAGCCGCATTTCAGTATTTAATATTCAGTTTACTCATGGAAAAACTGCCTTACTTGATACGGTAGTACTCACCTCCAAATACAAATCCAGCGCGCAAACCGATTTAAAAAAGCTTCTGACCGACAAAACCGGCAAACCCATCAATTTTTCTCTCGACCAGATAGTGGTGGCGCAACAAACGCTTGAAGAAGCGCCTCCGAAGCCAGCAGCAGAAAATGCGGTTACTTCGGCATTGCAGCCACAGACTTCGTTGCTTAGCCGCGCCGAAGAAATGACTACGGCACTGAAACAAGCGACATTTTTTCCTACCGAATATATCAATGTTAATGCCGAAGAAAAGCTGGCAACGATTCATCCAAAGGTTACGAAAGGCATTACCATATTCACCCTGCGCACCTTTGAGCAAAGCATGCAAACGCGCTATCCCTCGTGGATAATACAAGTCATCCCACCGTATCAGCCCTTGCCATTCGTATATTTCGAAAAAAGCTCTGATAGCCTGACACCCAAAGCACAGGAAAATTTGCAAACCATCATCTGGGCATTACGCCGTTGGGAAGCACCACAAGTTGCTGTTGTTGGTTTTGCCAGCTCCGAAGGTGACTTCAAGCGATTTGATAATACATCCCTCGCCTATCGTCGCGCCAACTCAATTTCCGAACGCATTAGTCAGGCAGGTATTACAGCCATCACCCGCGCCGAATACCATAGCTTCCGTCAACATGCCGACGAACGTACTCATGGCACCAACAGCTTCCAGCGCGTTGAAATCCGTCTTTCTCAGCCGTTAGAGATTCCGCTATCGGATACGAACTGATTTTTTATATATAATCTTTATGCTTATCGCTATGCATACTTTAATGTATTAAAGGGGGCTTTTATGAGTAAACAAGCAATATTGTACCGCATGGTGACCGACAACCATATATGCCCCTTTGGTATAAAATCAAAAGATTTGTTACAGCGCGAAGGTTACACAGTAGAAGATCACCATCTCGCCACCCGCGAAGAAACCGATGCATTCAAAGCCAAACACGATGTAAAAACTACGCCGCAGACCTTTATAGACGGCACACGTATTGGCGGCTATGACGATTTGCGTAAGTTGTTTGGCAAATCTGTTAAGGATAAAAACACTACGAGCTATCAGCCAGTTATTGCTGTTTTTGCTACAACATTTCTTATGGCTATCGCAGCAAGCATGGCGATTCACCACACCATAGAACCCATTACCACCATAGAGCTGTTTATTGCGTTCAGCATGTGCGTGTTAGCCATATTGAAACTGCGCGATTTAGATGCGTTTTCAAACCAGTTTATCACCTACGATCTGTTAGCACGACGGCAGGTGCGCTATGCGTATGTCTATCCTTTTGCCGAAGCCTTCGCTGGCATTGCCATGATTGGCTCACTGTGGATATGGCTTGCCGCACCCGTGGCATTATTCATCGGTTCTATCGGCGCAATATCCGTCATAAAGGCGGTTTATATCGACAAGCGTGACCTGAAATGCGCCTGTGTAGGTGGCAACAGTAACGTTCCCCTCGGATTCATTTCACTAACCGAAAACGTTATGATGGTCGCCATGGCGATATGGATGCTGATTTAAGAAAACTACAGCTTAGATGCAATCAAGAATAACTAAAAGCCCTCAAAACAAGCCTTATCACCGCCCTCGTTGCGTTTGCTGGTCATCAGATGGCCGCGGTGCCGGCGGAGCATCCATCCCTTTGCGAATTCCACCTGCCACCCCAGCTTTATCCACCTGGCTATGTGCTGTTTGTGTTGCACCTGGATTATAAGCATCCCGCTTAGCCTCAGGTGTTTCACGTACATCAGCGCGTTCTCTGAATGCTGCTTTAGCCTCTTGAAAGCGGGCATAGGCAGAATTTTCACCTGTCATCGTATTCTTACGGCCTTCTTCTCTGGCTTTTTTAAATAAACCGTGAGCTTCTTCAGGATCAGATTTAGAATCGACAAAAACCATAATGCCGTTCAATCTACTCTGCACTGGATTGCCCACTTCCTTGGAGTGATTAATAGAAGCTTCTATACTTTCCTTTACATCGAGATTCATAGGTGGAGAGTGTGTTGTCACCTTTGGTCCTTCGTTAAGAACTGCGCTACGCTGCTCTCCCCCACCAAGCCCTAATTTATCTCTGGCTGCATTCGCTGCGTCTTTTATTCTGTCAAACAAACCCATCTGTGCGTCCAGTCGTTAAATATTAGCTATACTTAAACCTCAACGTAACATTTAAGTATTACAAATTGATGAAGGTTTAAGAAATTAATGACTTATGATAAATAGCCACAAAAAATCATTAATTGCCCACACAACAATAATGCAAAGAAACTTTTCTTGCGCTCACCCACAACGCTATCTGGCACAAAAATACAAAGAAATGGCGGAGAGGGAGGGATTCGAACCCTCGATACAGTTGCCTGTATAACGGTTTTCGAGACATTACCAAACAAGAAACAGCACCCGCTACAACAAAATACAATACCTTATACAGTAACTTACACATAACGGCTATTTGTGACTTTACGTCATTAGTTGCTATTATTTGCCACCAAGTGCACCACCAGTGCACCAAAATTTACATTCCCACCTTCACCAAATCTTCTTTCCATACATCCTGATAGACTAAGTGGAATGACATTTCTTTTCCACCGGCCATAAGTTTGAAGTCGCCTACTGGCTTTTGGTTGAACTGAGTGAGATACGAAAACACTTTGGCTTTATATTCGCTATCTTCGTTTTTAAGGTGATTGCCCTTGGTTTCCACAAAAACATAGCGATCATCTTCGCGCATGATTAGAAAGTCGGGATAGATTTTATCTTTCTTCCACCCCTGCACCGCATACTCAGTGCCCTTCACTCCCAACCTATGCCACCATTTCACTGCTTCGCTAGCATTCACATAAGCCGCAACGTCTTTCTCGAGGCCATTATAATTGCTCTGGAATTGCGGTTGGAACATGTTCTTATCCCAATCAATGGCAGGCGTTTCGTGAGGGTTGCGATAAACAACGCGTGAATCTTGCATATCCCAGTTTAGCTTTTGATGAGGGGCTGCAAGCAGATTGAGCAGAATCTTGCCTTCTTTAAGCTTCTGCACAAATAGTGCTTCGGATTGCTTTAGCAGCCATGCAAAGACATGGTCTTTGATTTGTCGAACAATATCATGTCCGGCAGAGGCAATGGCAGCTTCTTTATGCGTTTTGCGTAGCGCGTCCAACGCCTCTTGTAAAATACGCCGCGCTTCAAACGGGTTGGGGATTTTATCGGTGAGCTGGCTGGTTAGCAGCGATATATTCAATTCGCCATCATGTAGCACAGTGGATTTGTTGCGCCCTGAAAGCGTAAATTCGTGTTGGCCATCGAGTCGCGCTTGGTAATCCACGGCAATGCCCGTTAAGTCAACGCTGCTTTTGTCGGCGACAGTAAGCTCTTTATCACAGACATATTCCTGCCAGTTTATTTCGCCCAGAATATCGCGGTAATAATCGAATGGACGCAATTCACCCGCTGCATCCACAGCATTGAGCTGCGGCAGAAAAATCTTTTTCTCAAAATCGGTATTGCGCGTGATGGTTTCTTTTACGCGCATATCGGCTTCGCCTGCATTACCACCGCCCACAACTTCGCTGGCAATGTCTCCCATGCCTTCGGCTTCCAGCCCTTTCTTGATAAGCTCAACGGCCTGAGTCACGTCTTGTTGGCTGCAAAATACATAGGATTGATTGAGCGCTTCTATGGTGGTGGTGCGGGCATAGGGCTGGCGCAACACGCGGCCTGTATATTGCGTGAGCGCAGTTTGGCTGTGCTTAGGTGCAAGAATGGTGAGCACATAGGCAAAGGGGCAATCCCACCCTTCACGCAGGGCATCTTTGGTGATGATATAGCGCACGGGGCACATCCTATCCATCAAATCATCGTCTTTAATCTCGTCATTCTCGGAGAGCTTAATTTTGATTTCGCGTTCTTGTGCTTGGCATTTATCCATCAAGTGCTTTTTAATTTCCTGCACTTGGTCATAATCTTCGCCCTTCTTTTTCGGTTCAGCGATAATCACCATAATGGGGCGGATATATGTGCCGTCTTCGCCTTGCAGTTTGGCAGCATCATGCCCAATACTGGCGAGGGTTTCATGTGCTTGCTCTAGCGTAATGCGCCAGTCAGCGCTAGTGCTAGACTTTACGTTGATTGGCAGTTTAATCATCTGCTCGTTTTTGAGGTCTTGGCCGCCAACATCCACCAGTTTATTGCTGTCATTGCGCGGTGTAGCCGAAAGCTCCAAAATAAACTTGGGATTAAACTGGTTGATGTTTTCGATGGCTTTGGGCGATTTAGCGCGGTGTTCTTCGTCGATAATCACCACGGGGCGGCAAATGCGAAATACATTGCCAAGGGATTGCTTCACATTCACGCCTTTAATGACATTGCGCTCCAGCATGTCTTCTTCCACCAGATTTGGCACAGCGTTGAGCAAGGCGTTATTGGCGGTGTAGTCATCGTCTTCGGGAAAGAATGACATATAACGTCCGGCATCACTATATAGCTTGCGGGCATCTTTGCTTTTTGTGCCTACGTTGAAAGATTGCAGCATCAGCACCATGACGCACAGATTATTAGCCACATCCTGTGCATCAAGCGGATCATGACGCTCCATGATTTTAGTGCGCCCACCACTGGCAAAATCGAGCTGCTTGCGATAGGGATGCTCTTTGTTTGCCAAGGCTTTCATTGTCTGTTTATAGATGGTGCTGGTTGGCACAACCCACAGCACAAGGCCTGTATTGATTTTGAAATAATCTTGATTGATACGCTGCAAAGCGCACGCAGCCAACAATGTCTTGCCGCCTCCGGTTGGCACTTTCAGGCAGATATTGGGGATTTTACGCCCACAACCATCAAGCCGGTCTTGCCAGATGTTGGGGATGGGATTGTTTTTCTTATCGCGATAGATCGGCAGCTCTTTGTCGCGCTTCACCCGTTCCCATGCATCATGGCAAAAAGAGGAGGCCTCAGGGGCAATGGTATCCTCGAATCCGTCTTCTTTATCGCGCAAATAATTACGCTCAGCGCGGCTATAAAAGCTATGCAGCGCGGCGAGGTAGGCATCCAGCGTGTCTAGCACGCCTTGCTGATAATCTTTGAGAGCGAGCGCATCTACCATGATTATTTCCTTCTTCTGCTAACTGGTGCACATGGATACGATAATGCCCCTTTGTACCCATATATATCCAGACGTGGGTAAAATTCAGAGTTTTTTACCCATATCCGCCCAGATATACCCTCAAAAGAGGACTTTCTTACGCATGTGAATAAAGACTCATAAATCATGGACATTGCGTAAGCACTCCATAAGGTCAGAATTGATATAATAGTTTTCGCGGCCAATTCTCAGCTTATGTAGCAACCCAATGCCCACCAACTCCTCCAAATATTTGGCAGCGGTTTTTCGGGTTTTGAGATGCAACGCCATTTTCACATGGTTAATTTTAGTGTAGGGGTGGCTGAACAAATGGTTTAGCAATTCCTGCGAATATATTTTTGTTTCCGCCCGCATAACCCGTTTATGCTTTTGCATCAGCTCTTTCATGGTCTCGATCAGGCGAATGGTCTGGTAAGAGGTTACTTTCACCCCCTCCAGCACAAAAAGCACCCATTCCTCCCATTCGCCCGTATCACGCACAGATTGCAACAAGCGGTAATATTCGGCTTTGTTCTGGTTAATGTAACGCGAAAGATAGAGTATCGGCGTATCCAGCAGCCCCTGCTTCACCAAATATAGAATATTGATAATTCTTCCGGTGCGCCCGTTGCCATCAAAAAACGGGTGAATGCTTTCAAACTGGTGATGGATAACAGCCATTTTCACCAGCGCGTCCCAGTCGCAAAGTTCATCGTCATTCACAAAGCGCTCAAGGTTTTGCATATGCGCCTCTATCTCGCGCAGGGTTTGCGGCGGCGTATATACAATTTTCTGCGTTCTATCATTCTTTAATGCAGTTCCGCCTTGGGTTCTGAATCCGGCATCATTGCCTTCCAGCTCAGCTTGCATTGCCTTAATCAGCGCGTTGGTGAGTATGCCACGCGCTTTCACCTGTGCAAACCCATCGCGCAATGCGGCGGCATAATGATGCACTTCTTTGGCGGCGGTGCTGGCAAATTGCTCGGCAAGGGCATCGCTTTGATACAGCTCATCATTGGTAGTAATGATATTTTCTACTTCGGAGCTGTCTTTTGCTTCTTGCAACGACAAGGTGCTAATCAGAATATGCTGGTTGGGCATGGACAGTGCCACGCCTTTGAGCTCGGCCAAGGCGCGGGCGGCTTCTTTGGTTTTTCGCATCACGGCTTTGCTTTCCAAATCCTGCGGCAATGGCAGGTCTGGAATTACATAGGTGCTTTTGAGCGTTGCTTTTGGCTCTTGCGTGGTGCGGATAGCCATGCTCAGTTCCCTGCGATTTTGTGGATGGCATAGGGAATCTGGCAAAAGTCGATTTGTTTGCCCAGCGCGGTTTGGCTCATGTATTTTGCGGTGGCGAAAATCAGCTTTTTCTTGGTGCTTTTCTTGGCCAAAATCACATCCAGCTTGTCTTGGTTGAGTGCCGAATCGTTGCTGCGCAAAAACGCAAGATCGGGCTGATAAATCAGATAGACCTCAAACAAGGCACTTTCGCCCACAAAAAAATCGGCGCGGGGTTTCACTTGTGTATCAAGGCTTTCGCCCGTGGCGGTATAAAACACATATTGCGCCAGCGCGTTATATTCGGGCAAAGATTCGCCGGTGAGGATTTTGTCTATGTCAAACGCCTCACCCAGATTGGCGAAGGTAAAGCTGCCGCCCAAGCCTGCTTTGAGCTTGTCGTCTTTGGCATTGGGCACGCCATTAATCACACGACGCACACGCTCGGCAGTCACATCGCTGGCATAATCTTCCATTTCCACCAAAATAAATTTGCGATTGCCGCCATCTTCTTTGTTGAGGTCTAGCACTGCATGTGCAGTGGTGCCACTGCCCGCGAAGGAATCGAGGATGATGGAGTCTTTGTCTGTCGTCTGCTGAACTAACTGCTTCACTAAATCATAGGGCTTTGGATAATCAAATCGCTGCCCTTCAAAAATTTCACGCAAATCTTTGGTGGCCATAAAATTCATTTTTGTTTCTAGTAAGCTGCCAAAAGGTTTACGGCTTGAGCGTACTTCAGATTTATAACGCTTATACATCGGATTGCCATTGCCATCATTAGGAAATAATATTTTTCCTTCATCAACTAACTGCTGCATCCTATTTCTTTCATATGCCCAAACACGAGTGGAGCTACAGGGGAAGGTAATATTAGTTTTGGGGTCTATTATTTCATAAAATAAATTAGGCCGTTCTTCAGCGGTTTTATTGCAAGTTAAATCGCCTCGTGTCCAATCGCCTCTGGGGTCATTGTCTGGGTTAGTGTAATTGGCAAAATCTTTTTCTATACCTTGCAGGCTAATGGCACCTTTGAAATAGGCGACAACATACTCATGGTCGATTGATACAAAATTAGCAGCATCATTAGAGCCTGTGCGGGTTTTACGGATGAAATCAGCTAGAAAGCAATTTTCGCCAAATATTTCATCCATAATGCAGCGTAAGCGGTGTTGTTCATTTTCATCAATACTAACAAAAATCACCCCATCCTCGGCCAACAACTCCCGCAATAGCTGCAAGCGCGGCCACATCATGCATAGCCATTTGTCGTGGCGTTGCATGTCTTCTTTGTCCACGGGGTTAGCGGACTTCTTCAGCCATTCCTGAATTTGCGGCGAGTTCACATTATCGTTATAGCACCAGCCCTCATTGCCGGTGTTATAAGGCGGGTCGATATAAATACATTTCACCTTGCCCGCATATTTGGGCATCAGGGCTTTCAGCGCGTGCAAATTATCGCCGTGAATAATCAGGTTATCGTCAAGGCTTGGCGTGTCAGACAGCGACTTTTTCGCGTCTACCTCCAATGCCCGAAACGGCACAGTCAGGTGGTGCGAATGAACATATTGCTTGCCTTTGAAGTCGAGCGTGGGCATGGGTGAAAAACCTTATCGTTGAATTTTTTGTTACCATATAGGCCACGCAAAATTTAGACAAGTTTTCGATTTGCTTATACGTCAGTTTGCTTTGCAATAGATTGAGTTGGTTAAACTGGCTGCTGACTTTCGGAAACAGTGATTCTTTGAATGCCTGCCACAGGTGGATACGGTAAGCATATTTGCCTGTTCATTGGCGGCCAATTAACGCAATCTAGTGCACCAAATCACTAAATCAGCTATAAAGGAAAATGCTGTAAATGGCGGAGAGGGAGGGATTCGAACCCTCGATACAGTTGCCTGTATAACGGTTTTCGAGACCGCCGCATTCGACCACTCTGCCACCTCTCCGCAGCGGGTCGTATAAAGAAGCATGATTGGCTAGCACATTGCCATGCAAAACACAATGCAAACATTTAATTGTAACACGCATTGTGCATATATATGAGGCAACCTTACCCAAGGCTAACCGCTTCAATCAGACTAACAAAAGGCTATTAGTCGGGCGGCGTTAGTTTTATTAACAAAACCCGTTGACATCCGTGTTTTATCGAGTATATTCTGCACCTCCTTGAATTTATGGAGAAGCGCGTGTGCCGCAGTAATGCTAGTGAAATACACATATTTCAGGCTAGCGCGCACTCCTTATAACCTGATTGATAATGGGTAAACCTATGTTTGCAGTAATCCAAACCGGCGGTAAGCAATATAAAGTCGCCAGCAACGACACGCTCGTAGTAGAGAAACTCGCGGGTGAGCCCGGTGACACAGTGACTTTTGATGTGTTAGCTGTAGGCAGCGAAAAGCAAGTTGCTATCGGCGCGCCAACCGTATCCGGTGCTAAAGTAACTGCCGAAATTCTGTCCCATGGTCAGGGTGAAAAAGTTATCATCTTTAAAAAGAAGCGTCGTCAAAACTATCGTCGCACAAAAGGTCATCGCCAGCCCTATACCGCTTTGTTTATCAACGAAATTCTTGATGACAAAGGCAACAAGGCCGCCGCAGATGCCGCAAAAAAACCAAAGCCTAAAGCAGAAGCAAAACCTGCAGAGAAAAAGGTCGAGAAAAAAGTAGCGAAGAAACCCGCTGCAAAGCCTGCTGCAAAGAAAGCCGCCCCTAAAAAAGCGGCGAAGCCAGCAGCGAAAAAGACCGAAACCAAAGCGGCCACTAAACCCGCAGCAAAAAAAACCGAATCGAAAAAAGCCGAGTAATATAGCACTCGCTATCACTAACAGGAGAATTTGTCATGGCACATAAAAAAGCAGGTGGTAGTTCTAGAAACGGACGCGACTCAGCGGGTCGCCGCCTCGGCGTAAAAAAATTCGGTGGCGAAGCCGTTATCCCGGGTAACATCATTGTTCGCCAGCGTGGAACCAAGTTTCATCCCGGCGCAAATGTTGGTATTGGTAAAGATCACACTCTGTTTGCCACTGCCGAAGGTCATGTAAAGTTTTATCGCAAAGCGAACAGCAGAAGCTTTGTTATGATTGAAACCGCAGCCTGATCAGGCACATAAAATTCTTAAAAAAGGGGAGTGGTTGCATACACCATTCCCCTTTTTTGTTATATTGCAATAGAGTGTTGCGCCCTGCCCTTATATACTCTAATGGCAAGCGCAAATTATTGATCGCATACAAAAGGCAAGGCTATGAAATTTCTTGATGAAGCAAAAATTTATTTGCGCAGTGGCAATGGCGGTGCAGGTTGCGTAGGGTTTCGCCGTGAGAAATACATCCCCATGGGCGGCCCCGATGGCGGCGATGGTGGTCGCGGTGGCGATATAATTTTTGAATGTGTCGAAGGATTAAACACCCTAATCGATTTTCGTTACCAACAGCATTTCAAAGCCAAGACCGGCAACCACGGTAAAGGCAGCAATTGCAACGGTGCAAGTGCCGATGCAATTATCATCAAAGTACCCGTTGGCACACAAATTTTTGAAGACGATAAAGAAACTCTCATTATCGATATGATGGAGCCCGGCCAACGCTTTCTCATTGCCAAGGGCGGTAATGGCGGCTGGGGTAACACCCGCTTTAAAACCTCCACCAACCAAGCTCCCCGCCGCGCCAATCCGGGCGAAGACGGGGTAGAGCGCTGGGTATGGTTAAAGCTTAAACTAATTTCAGACGCGGGATTGCTAGGTCTGCCCAATGCGGGCAAATCTACATTCTTGGCGTCGGTTTCCCGCGCCAAGCCTAAAATAGCCGATTACCCATTCACCACCCTCACCCCGCAATTGGGCGTAGTATATATAGATGGCCACGAGTTTGTATTGGCTGACATTCCTGGCCTGATTGAGGGTGCAAGTGACGGTGCCGGACTAGGCTTACGCTTCTTGGGACATGTAGAACGCGCTGGTATTTTATTGCATTTGGTTGATGGCACGCAGGAAGATGTTGTGGACGCCTACGAAACCATCCGCAATGAGTTAGAGCAATATAGCGATATTCTTGCCGATAAAGAAGAAGTCGTGGCACTCAATAAATGCGATGCACTCACAGAGGAGGCAATTGCCGAAAAAATCCAACTTTTACAAGAAGCCAGTGGCAATGAGGTGTTCGCTATTTCAGCCGTAGCCGGAACAGGAATCGAAGCCGTAAAACGCCGCTTATGGCAAACAATCGAACACCACCGCCTGAGTGAGCCAGATTTTGACACGATGCGCGAGCATGAAGACGATTCAGAAGAAGCATTCTATGATGAACAACACAGCAATAACATCGATACTGCCTGATGCACAACGTATTGTAATAAAGACAGGATCAGCACTTGTTACCCACGAGGCTACGTGCCAGCCACGCAGCGAATGGATGGCCAGCCTTGCCGAGGATATTGCAGCGCTTAAAAAAAGCGGTAAGCAGGTTATTCTCGTTTCTTCCGGCGCGGTATCTTTGGGGCGCAACCTGCTGGGTTTGGACACCAAAACGCTCTTATCACTCGATGAAAAACAAGCCGCCGCAGCTTGTGGTCAGGTAGCATTAATGGATGCGTGGCGCACCTCGTTCGCCGCCCATCACCTCACCGTTGCCCAGCTTCTGCTCACCCTCGATACCAGTGAATTCCGCCGCCATTATCTTAATGCGCGCAATACCTTGGATACCTTATTGACACTCGGCGCCATTCCCATAGTTAATGAAAATGATACCGTAGCCACCGCAGAGCTAAAAATTGGCGATAATGATCGTCTCGCCGCACGTGTAGCAGAAATGGCCAGTGCCGATGCGCTATTAATTCTGTCCGATATTGATGGGTTTTATACCGCCGATCCACGTAAGCAGACCGATGCCGCCTATTTACACCATGTACCCGAACTCACTTCTGAGATCGAAGCCATGGCGAGCAACTCCTCATCCACCCACGGTACTGGTGGAATGATTACTAAACTACAAGCCGTGAAAATTGCCCATGGCGCCGGATGCCACACATGGATAGGCGCAGGTCGCCCCCTACATCCTATAAAGCAACTGCAATCCCAAGGCGGTGGCACATGGTTTACCGCCACTGCCACCCCAAAAAGCGCACGAAAACGCTGGATTAGCGGCACAGTCAAACCCACCGGCAGCATTATCATTGATACCGGCGCACAGCGGGCATTAACTCAAGGAAACAGCCTATTAGCCGCTGGCATTTGCGGCATTGATGGTCAGTTCGACCGCGGTGAAACCGTATATATCCGCACTGCCGATGGCACCGCTATAGGTAAAGGGCTAATTGCCTATAATTCTCACGAAACACGCCTAATAATGGGCAAGAAAAGTGATGTTTTTGAGTCGCTTCTTGGATATAAAGGTAAAAACACCCTTATTCACCGTGACGATATGGTTTTGGATCATAATTAAATCAGGATAATGCTATGGAAGCCCCGCATGTAACCACCTCTATTGCACAAACCATGAACACAATTGGTAGCGCCGCACGTCAGGCTTATCTGACATTGTCAGAAGCCAGCACAACGGCAAAGAACACCGCGTTATACGCCGCTGCCACAGCATTACGCACCAATACAGCCAGTATTCTTGCCGCTAATAATAAAGACCTGCAAGCCGCAGAACAAGCAGGCATCAAGGGTGCAATGCTGGAGCGCCTGACACTGGATGAAAAAAGAGTTGAAGCCATGGCCAGCGGATTAGAAGCTATTGCCGAACTGCCTGACCCTGTGGGCATCACGCTAGCGCAATGGGATCGCCCCAACGGTCTGCATATTTCGCGGATATCGGTGGCGTTAGGCGTGATTGGTATCATTTACGAATCGCGCCCCAATGTCACCGCTGACGCCGCAGCGCTATGCCTTAAAGCAGGTAATGCAGCCATTCTACGTGGCGGCTCCGACAGCCTTCATTCATCTCAGGCCATTGCTGCATGTTTGCATCAGGGACTGCGCGAGGCCAACCTTCCTACCGCTGCAATTCAGCTTGTCCCCACTACAGACCGCGCCGCCGTAGGCGAAATGCTCACCATGATTGGGTTGATTGACGTTATCATTCCCCGTGGCGGAAAATCTTTAACACAGAGGGTTCTAAGCGAAAGTCGTATTCCCACATTGCTGCATCTCACAGGCAATTGCCACAGCTACATTCACTCTAGCGCCAATCCTAATATGGCGCTCGATATACTGGTTAATGCCAAGATGCGTCGCACAGGCATATGCGGCGCAACCGAATCGGTGGTGATAGATTGCTCCGCGCTGAGCATATTGCCAAAACTTGTCGATGCACTCACTACCGAAGGCTGCAAAATACGTGGCGATGCCGCCGCACAAGCAGCCGATAGCCGCATTCAACCAGCGAATGAAGAAGATTGGGGCACCGAATATCTAGATGCTATTATCTCGGTCAAGGTGGTAGACGGCATAGACGAAGCCATTCGCCACATCAACCATTACAGCTCCCACCACACCGATGCAATCATTGCTGAAGATGCCAACGCTGCCGAGGCCTTCACCCGCAAAGTTGACAGCGCAATTGTAATGCACAACGCTTCCACCCAATTTGCTGATGGCGGCGAATTTGGCATGGGCGCCGAAATAGGTATTGCAACAGGAAGGCTACACGCACGAGGCCCCGTGGGTGCAGCACAACTCACCACTTACAAATATGTGGTACAGGGAACTGGGCAGGTAAGGCCAAAGTGATGAATAGCACATTAAAAATGC
>JAKUPQ010000053.1 GCA_022450665.1 Alphaproteobacteria bacterium
GGAGAGAATCGTGATTTCACCTCCTCCATAGGCGGCGAAGCTCCCCTTGCCGGAAACTGGCGCGCTGGTGGTGTGGTGCGCAACCACGACCTGAAAACCCGTGGTGAACTACAAACCAATGGTGTTATCGGTAGCCGCCGCGCAGATCGTCAAACTATGCATTTATATGGCGTTTATAGCGACAGTACCAAAGATATGTGGACAGCACATTTGTTCGCCAATAACGATACGGTGGGCGCCGGTGTTGATTACACCTTCGTTAACCGTGCAGGCATTACCACCCTTGGCGCACGCTATCATGAGCCATATTTTGAGTTTATTGAAGGCATTATAGATGATGCCGTGCGCGATCGTGTGGAGATTTCGCACGTAGTTAAACCTCGCACCGACTGGGAAATTGCCGGTGGAGTGTCCTATAATAATTATAGCCTTGATGTGGCCGATGACGTCATGAGCACTGTAGGGGTGAAACTGAATATATCCCACGCATTGCAAGAATCCGGCCCCTATATTGGCGTTGGCTATGGGCTGGACGCCGAATATGAAATAGACAGCGAACAACAAACCACCACCAACGGTCTGCAATATCGCCGCTTACCGCTACGCACACGGGAAATTCACTTCGGATCCGTCAATGTTGCCAAAGATTTTGACAAAAATACCTACGGCTCCGTATTGGCAGGATATGGCTGGGATCGCTTCGGCGGACATGGCCCCGCCGTTGAAGGCCGCATTAATCACGAATTTATTGAAGATTGGGATGTAGGAGGACGCGCATATTATGGCCTGAACACCACATCCTCGGCTTCCGACGACAATTTCAGCCAAGTTAACGGTTACATACGCTACCGCTTTTAAGATAAGGGCAAGACTATGCAAATAGACGTCACAGAACGCAAAGAACAACGCAAATCGCTACTCGGCCTACGCCGCAGCGCATGGATAGAAATGGCGCTATTTTTTGGCATTTTGGTGCTAATCGATGTCGTATTTTTCGATTTCACCCGCTATTGGGGTGTGCATCCACATCCATTCTGGATGGTAACTTTATTACTGGCATGTCAATATGGTACTCGTGAAGGTATCGCCGCCGCGATTATATCGATAATACTGTATCTTCTTGGCAACTGGCCAGAGCAAGATTTTGGCGAAGACCGCTTTACTTATTTGTTCAACATTCTTATTCAGCCGATTTTATGGCTTGTAACCGCTGTAATATTTGGCGAATTGCGTATGCGTCATATACGTGAGCGAAAAACTCTCGAAGACGAGCTGGAAACCGCCCGTGAACGCGAAGAACGCATCGCCCGCGCCTATGAACAAGTGAAAGAAATCAAAAACGGGTTAGAGCTGCGCACCGCTACACAAATTCGCTCTTCCATTGCTGCACATCACGCGTTGCGCACCATGGATGTGTTGAACGAATCAGAAACAATGCGCGGTCTGGAAAATTTAGCTAAAGCCGTATCAGGTGTGCAAAAATTTTCGATATATCTGATTACACAAAACGGCTTAGAAGCCCGCACCACCCATGGATGGGAAGAAGAAGATCAGTTCTCCCGTGTGATCAGCCCTCAGGATATTTTACACCGCACCTTATTACATCGCCGCACCGCTATCAGTATTCTGAATCAGGATGACGAGCAGGTGCTAAAAGGCCATGGTATGCTGGCTGTACCGCTTATAGACAATGATAGTGGTGAAATTTTTGGTATGCTTAAAGTCGAGTCGATTCCATTCACCGAACTCAACTTCCATACCGTAGAAACCTTTGCCGCCATTGGCGAGTTGGGTGGTATGAGCTTTACCAATCTACATAAATATCAAACCGTCCAATCGCAAAGCATGGTAAACCCCGAATATGGTACGCAGTCTTATGGCTATTTCTATCGCTATGCCGAGTTTATCAGCTCTTTAGGCAGACGTTTGGGTTTCGATGTGACCATGCTGGTTGTTAAACTTTCCAATGCAGAAACCCTGCCCTATGCAACACGCGTACAAGCGTCAAAGCTCTTTGCAGAAACCGTGGATGCCACGCTGCGCAAAGTTGACATGACGTTCGATTACCAGCAAAACAGTGAAGAATTCAGCATAGTTTTGCCTGCCACAAATGTGGATGGTGCAGAAATTGTGCGCGAGAAGATTCAATCCCAGCTAACCAAAGCATTGCGTACGTTGGATAATAATATTCGTTTTAGCTACACGGTAGAGCCTCTCCATGCAAAGTAATACCTTGTTTCCCATATCGGTAGATCAATACCTTGCGCCGCCCGATCCGCACGTAAATAACCGTATCGAAGGCTTTCCCATTCTGACATGTATTGCAGCCATTGTGGCGCTATTGGTCGAAGGGTGGATTGTTTATGCGGTAATACAAGACATTTTAGGCATTGGCACTGCCTTGCTCTTGCATATTGTAATAAGTGGCCTGTTGGTGCTGGCATATGTGTTGTTCACCCCCCTCGCCTCGAATCACCTGTTTATGGCATTGTTGATGATATCCACCAAACCGCTGGGGCCAAAAGGTGCATCGGGTACATTGCTGGCAATGCTTCTCTGGCTCTGGTTTTCTTTATTTGCTGCACCCTTTAGCGAATGGTTCCAAAGCATTTTCCCAAGCCCTGTAATTTCGCGCCCTGAATCTATTGATGAAGATTTGCGCACCGGCCGCGATGAATCTGCAAAAAACTATGATGTAGAGCCATTTATGGATGTTATCCGCTATGGTAACGATGACCAGAAACGCCGCGCGTTAGGAAAAATCACCAGTTTCTTCAGCCCCGGATTTGCGCCGGTGTTGCGGCTGGCACTGCATGACGAAAGCAACATGATTCGTGTGCAATCTGCCACCGCGATTTCCATCATCGAAAACCGTTTTCAGACTAAATTGATGAAATTGGAAAAGATTTACGACAGACATTATCGTGAAGACCCTGCCACAATTGTCGCTTTGGCAAATTTCCACGACGATTATTCTTTTACCGGAATTCTGGATGATTCCCGCGAGCGTGCAAACCGTGTGGATGCCAAACGCCTCTATGAAGAATATTTGCAAGAAGTTCCACAAGATGGCGTTATCCGCACCCGTTATGGTCGCCTACTGCTACGTATGGGCGAGCTGCAAGAGGCCATTCGTCAGTTTGAAAAAGCAATGGAAGAACGCCTCACCGCAACACGCGCCTCGTGGTTGGCCGAAGCTTATTATCGCATAGGAGACTACAATCGCCTGCGTAGCTTCGCTAATCATTTACACACCAACCACGGTGAAGTATTCAGCAATCTGGATTCCAGCGTCCATGACAGCCTCGTAAGCTGGATGGGGCATAATATTGCCGCAAATGAACAGGAGAACGTGTAATGAGTCTTGGAAAAGATGCAGATATATGCCTGATTCTAGAAGGAACATACCCGTATGTAGCGGGTGGCGTGGCCGGATGGACGCATGATTTAATCCGCAACCAACCCCATCTGAAATTTGCACTCATTTCGCTGTTGCCGCGTGACGAAGCAGAGCCAGAACTCAAATATGAGCTACCCGAAAATGTGGTGTCGCTGAAACAGCTTTATCTGCAGCGATTGCCCGTAGGAAAAACCCTGCTGCCGCGTGAAAGCCATAACCTTTTTGATAAAGTTGAGGGTGTGCTGGAGGCCATTACTACAGACAAAGCGAGTCTTAAAGATTTTGAACAGATTGTAGATACCTTCAATCCCTATGTGAACACATTGGGACAAGCCACGTTGTTGGATAGCGAACAGGCTTTTCAATTGATGAGTGAAATGTATGAAAGCGATTTCTCACAAAGTTCGTTTTTAGACTATTTCTGGTCGTGGCGCGCTGTACTGGCAGGTTTGTTCTCGCTGGTCGAATTTGAATTGCCACGCGCTGGGTTATACCATGCGGTGAGTACAGGCTATGCTGGCTTATTGGCCGCACGCGCCAAACTCGAAACCGGCAAACCCACCCTGATTACCGAACACGGTATCTATACCAATGAGCGACGCATCGAGATTGCTTCGGCTGAATGGTTAACCGAAGGTGCATCCAAAGCCCTCACCATCAGCCAAACCCGTATTGATCTGCGCGATTTATGGACAACCGCTTTCATCAACTATTCACGCATCGCCTACGAAGCCGCAGATGAAATCATCACCCTCTTTGCCGATAATCAGCGTGCGCAAATCACCGATGGCGCTTCAGAAGATAAATTACGTGTGATACCTAACGGTATCGACATTGAAAAATATTCCAATATAGAGCGTGTACCACATCAACGCCCTGTTGTGGCGATGATTGGCCGTGTTGTGCCAGTAAAAGATGTAAAAGCATTTATTCGCGCCGTCAGCATATTAAAAGAGCGCCTCGGCGATATAGAGGCATATATCATTGGACCGGACGACGAAGATCGCAGCTATGCCGCCGAATGCCGTAGCATGGTAGAGCATCTTGGTTTGCAGGATCACCTGATATTCACCGGACGTGTGGATATTATGCAATACTTGCCGCGCATAGACCTAATTGGCTTCAGTAGCATATCTGAAGCACAGCCTCTGGTGGTGTTAGAAGTGGGCGCAAGCGGAATTCCCGTTGTTTCCACCGATGTAGGCGCGTGCCGAGAAATGTTGCTGGGCAGCCCATCCGAGGAACCGCCTTTGGGCGAAGGGGGCATTATTGTGCCACCAGCAAACCCCACGGCATTGGCAAATGGCATGTATAATCTGCTTACTGACAAAGCCCGTTATGCGGCGGCATCTTCTGCGATGAAACAACGTGTTGCTAAATATTACAACAAAAAAGACCAGCACGAATCTTATCGTGATTTATATCATAACTACCTGAACATAGACCAAAAGGGAGCTGCCTAATGGCTGGTATTGGTTTCGTACTCAAGCGGCTCGCCAATCGCGACGATTTATTGGGCGTGCTTAGCGCATTCAGCCATGGCACCATTGCAGCGGCTGGCCCTTGGCTATTCACCGTAATTGCGCTGGCAGGCATTGTGTTGCTCTTTCCCGGAGCATATAACCAAGAAGATGTACTCAATTTCCGCGAGGCAATCGTCTACAACTTTTCTACAACGCTTATGCTTTCCGGTCCTGTATATCTGGTAGTCACCCGTTATCTGGCAGATTCCATCCATCGTAAACGCGTAGTGCTGGCACCTACCGCTTTATTGCAAAGCATGGCATTACTCATGTTATTGCTCATTCCTTTTGGCCTATGGTTCTATTTTTCGTTTATTGAACTAAGCTTTGCCTTCCGCATTACAGCCTATGCAAATCTTGTAATCACCGGTGCTACATGGCTTTTAGGGGTATTTGTATTGGCGCTGAAAGACTATATGGGCGTATCGCGCTCGTTCTTTATCGGCATGGTGATTGCCTTCGTAGGCGCGCAAATCTTTAAGGCCGATTATGGCGGATTGGGCATGCTGATTGGCTTTACCATTGGTCAGGCCTATATTCTGTTTGCGCTAATTGCAAAGGTATTTGCCGAATATCCTTATAAAATTTCTGGCCCTACAAAACTACATTTGTCCTATCAGCGGTACTGGCAAATGATTTTTGCCGGATTCTTTTACAATGCCGCTATCTGGATTGATAAATGGATTATGTGGTTTATTGCGCCCGAAGCTACGGTGCTGGAAAGTGGATTCCGCTTTTTCTCGCTTTATGACAACGCTACATTTTTGGCATTGCTCAGCATTGTTCCTGCTATCGGCTTGTTTATTTTCAGCGTAGAAACCAATTTCTTTATTCGATACCAACGGTTTTATTACGATATTCTGGAGCATAAAACGCTGTCCGTTATTCGTGCGAATCATACCAAGTTGATTAATTCCATTAAAGAAAGCGGACGAAACTTTATTGTGCTTCAGGGTAGCATCACGGTGATTGCTATTTTGCTGGCCACAAAAATCTTTGAAATATTAGACGTACCGTTCCTAGAGTTAGGCATCTTCCGCATTGCTACGCTTGGCGCTTTTTTCCATGCGCTCATGTTGTTTTCGGTGATTATTCTTTCCTATTTCGATTGCCGCAAAGCCTTTATGAATCTGCATGCGTTTTTCTTTATCACTAACGCATTATTCACATATATTTCTATTGAATGGGGTGGATTTGAATATTATGGCTTCGGCTATTTTCTCTCTGCTCTTTGCACATTTATGCTGTCTGCGCTAGTATTATTCGATCATATCCGCAAGCTTCCATATCATGCGTTTATTACCAATAACAACTCGCTTAAAGAGAAATTTACTGGCATAGACGAGGAATAATTTTCCCTCCTATTATTATAAAAGGCGAAGTCGGCATATTTTGCCGCCTTCGTCTTTTTTCGTGTTTGCAATAAAAACAGGTGCTTACCTTGTGGATAAATGGCACAGCCCTTGCATGGGTTAAAGTGCTAGTAACAAGAACATGGAGAACATGTATGTCTACAATGACCGCTCACACCGACCTGCCTCGCGAGATAACCGATGCTGCCGCTGTTGCACGCACTACCAACCCTGTGCTGGACCATCGCGAACACTTCGCCAAAGAATATGCCATCATGAAAGCGCATATAAAAAATGTTGGATTTGAACATTTTGCCAATGAGCAAATGCAGATGGATAAAATCTTCAAAGCCCTTGCAATTGCAGGCTATGAATCCAGCGAACTTGCTTCGCATCTGGATGCTATTGGCTTATATTTTGATTATTATTCGCCACGTTCTGCGCAATATATGCTGGATTTCATTACCGAATATGTGCATAGCGCCGCACAAGGCAAGCCGATACAAACCACACCACTGCATAAAATGTTAGATAGAATCCACCAGCTACTCACTTTGCCCGATACGATGCTCGATACTCTCGGACGCCGTGGCGGAGCAATGGAACCTTAAACCGGCTTATACCAAAGACACTGGCTTTTAACAGAAAAAAACAGTAGTCTGCGCCCAATAGCAATTGGCGCGCGGTGTCATGGTTTTTTCGTCGATTCCATTTTTATTCTATTTTCTACCTTTAGTGCTATCCGGCTATTATTTGCTGCGCTCAACTGATGCACGCAACTATGGACTATTAGCCGCAAGCTTATTGTTTTACACATGGGGTGGCGGCATATTTGTGCTGATACTACTCGCCTCTATCACCGCCAATTACTGGTTTGGCCGTATGGCTGCCCATGCATTTGCCGCTAATAATCGCAAGCAATTACATGCAAGCGTGATAGGGTCGGTAATAGTGAATATTGGCCTGCTGGGCTATTATAAATACATTAATTTCTTTATTGCAGAATTTAACCGCTCTGCAAGCTTCTTTGGTTTTGCCCAGCCCATCGCATGGGACAGCATTATACTTCCCATTGGTATATCATTCTTCACATTCCAATCCATGAGCTATGTGTTTGATATTGCCCGTGGCATCTGCCCGCCGCAACGACGTTTTAGTCGTTTTGCCTTATATGTAGCATTATTTCCTCAGCTTATTGCCGGCCCTATTGTGCGCTATCAGGATATTGCCGCGCAAATTCCCGCACGTACCCACAGCGCATCCTTATTTTATGAAGGTATGTTTCGATTTGTACATGGGCTGGTCAAAAAAGTTGTATTGGCCGATGCTGCTGGTGCCGTTGCCGAAAGTTGCTTTGGCCTGCCTGCTGAAGAAATGACTACCAGCGCCGCGTGGTTAGGTGCAGTGGCATATAGTCTGCAAATATATTTTGATTTTTCTGCATATTCCGACATGGCTATTGGCCTTGGTAAAATGCTTGGCTTTCATTTTCCTGAGAATTTCCGTCGCCCCTACTCTGCCCTATCCATAACAGATTTTTGGCGGCGCTGGCACATTACGCTTTCAACGTGGATACGCGAATATTTATATATTCCTCTCGGCGGTAATCGCGTATCCACCAAGCGCTTATACGCCAATTTATTGGTCGTATTTTTTCTTACCGGATTATGGCACGGCGCTAATTGGACATTTATTCTCTGGGGCTTGTATCATGGCGTGCTACTCATCATAGAGCGCTTGTTTGGTCGCAGCTCTGTGCCGCCCTCGCGCACATCCATTGTAATGCGCCGCGCCGTGACATTAGTATTGGTAATCATTGGCTGGGTGTTGTTCCGTGCGGTGGATGTAACCCAAGCACTCACCTTCTACCAGCACATGTTTTTGCACTCGGCGTATCATCTGCCGCTTGATGTTCAACTCAGCCTGACGCATCGTCATGTATTAACACTAATACTATCACTCATGGTGTTTATTCTGCCGCAACATTGGCATGCGTCACGACTGCTTAGCAGCGACATTAAAACCGCACAATGCTATCGTTGGGTTTTGCTATTGCTGGCATTTCCCTATGCACTGCTTTTAGTGTGCAGTGGCACATTCAGCCCATTTTTATATTTTCAATTTTGATGTGCGTTATGAATAAAAAAATAGCTATTCTCCTATTCTGCTGCTTCATAGGCTTGCCTTTATTGCTGTTTGTGGCAGGGCAACGCGGAGTAATAATAGAAAAGCGCAAGCCGCACAGCATAGCCCCTGCAAGCTGGAATACCATTAAATCCGGTGCTTGGTTTGCCAGCATCAATGATTATCTTATTGATCACACGCCATTGCGACATCACGCTATTCGCGCCAATGCATTTATTGACTGGGAAGTTTTTCACGAAGGCGGCAACAGCAACGTTTCGCGAGGCTTGAAGGATTGGCTGTTTTATAATAGAGGGCTTGATCACCCCTGTGTAGATTCCACTGAAATTCAACGCCGCTTATTGCGCTTGGTAGAAATCACAGAACAGCAGTTAACTCACAACAACACGCGCATTATCTGGGCAATCGCTCCCAACAAAGAAGCCATTTATCCCGAAATGCTCACCCCAATACAATCGCGCCGTGCCAACTGTGCAACCCAAAACCGCAAGGCAATGCGCGAGATTTTGCGCGATCCTGTGTTCACTCCACATATGGTTGAATTATGGAGCCCGTTGGAGCGTCAAAAACCATTGGTGCAACGCGTATTCTACCAAAGCGACAGCCATTGGAATGATATTGGCGCACTTAAGGGTATGGAGGCTTTATTCAGCCATATCTGGCCTGAAAAACTGCGATTAAGTAACTTTGCAGCAGGAAAAACAAATTATATCAACGGCGATTTAGCCAAAATGCTAGGCATGGATATGCTTCAAGAGCCTGCGCAAAAAATCACCCGTGTAATTTCTCCACCCAAAGGCGGTAAGATAGAAGACGAGACACTCTGCATTGAAAGTGAGACGCCTCGCCTACGAAGCTATAAACATACCGCTACTAGCGATGCATTAATTCCGGAAAAAGTAGTGATTCTGCGCGATTCGTTTTTTGACACCCCCATAGAATTCATTCCTCCCTATTTTGCGCAAGTAGATATCGGGCATATCGACCATACACCAGTAAAGGAATGGCCAAAAATTGCTGCCTGCGCGGATACATTGGTGGTGATATCCGTAGAACGTAGTTTTCTTAATAGAGCGGAGCAATTTGCTGAAGCGCTGGCGTTGGATTAAACCAAAAATGTTCAATTTACCAATGTCACCGCATAATCTTTAAGCCATGTTACTACAGGCTGAATATCAAACACTTCATTGCCTTCTTTACCAATGGGCAGCATCGGCAAAATGGCTTCATATACGGGGCGAATACCTTCACCGAGATTTTCCACCGGCACCCCACGGCGATGAATCGCCCACACCGCCGTAATCAATTCTAGCGAAATCACATTCCAGCAATAAGGCATCATTTGCCGTACCTGCTGTGATGCAATGGGAGCAAGCCCTGCGGTATCTTCAACACCATCAGCCAGCTGTCCGCCATAAAACAACAGAACGGGAGCGGCAAAACGGTGAACCTGCGCCACTTGCGCTTCGGCCAAATGGCTCAAATTCAAAAATTGTATACCGCCTCGCGCATCACCCTCATAGGTTAATCCCACTGGCAAACCGCTAAAGCTATTCCAGTGTTGCTTATGTAAACGCTCAGAACTCACGCGTGCTACCTTCGCCAGCGCTTGGCGCAACGTATCAAGCGTAAGAGTAAGCAATGTCGTATCGATATTACCATGTGACAACAAGCTACGCGTCCACACATCCACACGCGGGTTATCGGTAGAGGTATTCATCTCCGCCACTACCTGTTGTTCTGTCCAGTGTAGGGTTTGCCACGCCGCGCCATGCATATGGCCAATGCAGCGAAAGCTAAGCGGGTCTTGTAAAAAGCGCGGCTGACCTTCTTGCCATAATGCGCTGTTATTCAACCATTCGATAATACGATTCACGGATTTATTGGTTTGCCCCACCTTATCACGATCCCGATACATTTTGGTGGCAATCAGTGCTTGTGGATTACCTCTGAATCCCTCAAGCGCGACCGCTCCTACCAAATCTATCGCCGTCATAAAGCGGTGGCATTCAATTACTGCAAGTGCCGCTTTTGCCAATGAAATAGCATTGCTGCACATGAGCGAAAGTGCTTCTTTTGCCGCAAATTTAAACTCGATATCGCTGTCTGAAATAAATGCAGCCGCCATTTGCGCCAGCGGCACCAAATCGCCTGCGCCTACCGAGCAGTTATCACGCACTTCCGGTATAAAATCGCCATTCAAGCCCGTAAGCAGCTTTTGCACGGTTTCGGCGCGGATGCCGCTTGTACCCTCAGCATAACCATTGAGCAAAATCAATAATGCCGCACGCACTTCTGCCGGTGAAATATTGTAACCCGGAATATAGGGCGCATGCGCACGAATCAAACGCTCATTGAACTCCTGTACCGATTCATCATCAAAGCTATAATCTTTTTGTGATCCCACTCCCGTGGTAACGCCATAGAGTGTAACCCCACGTTCTATGGCTTCGTATACTACGGCTCTTGCCTCGGCAATACGCTCCCATGCGCCATCGGACATATCGACGTGATAACGCTCTCGCACCACACGCTCAATATCAGGAATGGTAAGCGATGTACCATCAAGCCGCACAAATGGTTTAGGTTTAGATTCGGTCATACACAACCTTTAATAAAATTATTTCACCATTGGCAAGTTCAAACCTTTTTCTTTGGCGCAATCAATGGCGATATCATAGCCGGCATCGGCATGGCGCATTACTCCCGTTGCCGGATCGTTAGTAAGAACGCGCTCCAGCCGCTTTGCAGCCTCGTCGGTACCATCTGCCAAAATTACCATACCGCTATGTTGCGAATAGCCCATACCTACGCCGCCACCATGATGCAAGCTTACCCATGTCGCGCCGCCTGCAGTGTTGAGCAACGCATTGAGCAATGGCCAATCCGAAACCGCATCGCTACCATCCTGCATAGCTTCGGTTTCGCGGTTAGGGCTGGCTACAGATCCCGAATCCAAATGATCACGGCCAATTACTACCGGAGCTTTTAATTCGCCATTTTTGACCATTTCATTAAAAGCGAGTCCCAGTTTGGCGCGATCTCCCAAGCCTACCCAGCATATACGTGCGGGCAAGCCCTGAAAATGTATACGCTCACGGGCCATATCCAGCCAGTTGTGCAAATGCGCATCATCAGGAATCAATTCTTTCACCTTGGCATCCGTTTTGTAAATATCTTCCGGATCGCCACTCAGCGCGGCCCAACGAAACGGCCCTATGCCACGGCAAAAGAGCGGGCGGATATAGGCAGGGACAAATCCCGGAAAATCAAACGCATTTTGCACTCCCATATCCTGCGCCATTGCGCGGATATTATTGCCATAATCCAATGTGGGAATACCATCATGCCAGAAATCCAACATGGCCTTCACTTGCAGCGCCATGGATTGCTTGGCGCGTTTAACCATTTCATCAGGGTTTTTAATGCGCATTTCTGCTGCTTGTTCCATGCTCATGCCTGCGGGCAAATAGCCGTTCAGCGGATCATGTGCCGAGGTCTGATCGGTCACCACATCGGGCTTAATGCCACGCTTCACCATCTCAGGAAAAATTTCGGCTGCATTGCCCAGCAACCCGACAGAAATTGCGTCGCCATTGGCACATGCGGTATTAATCAAATCCATAGCTTCGTTCAGCGATGTTGCCATTTTATCGACATAGCCGGTACGGAGGCGCATTTCGATACGGCTGGCATCACATTCCACCGCCAACATACACGCTCCTGCCATGGTAGCGGCTAATGGTTGCGCGCCGCCCATACCACCCAGACCACCGGTAAGAATCCATTTTCCGGTCAAATCACCGCCAAAGTGCTGGCGTCCTACTTCGGCGAATGTTTCATAGGTACCTTGCACAATTCCTTGTGAGCCGATGTAAATCCACGATCCTGCAGTCATTTGCCCATACATCGCCAAACCTTTTTTATCCAGCTCCCGAAAATGCTCCCAATTGGCCCATTGTGGCACCAAATTCGAGTTTGCAATCAACACACGTGGGGCATTTTCATGGGTTTTAAACACCCCTACCGGTTTGCCGGATTGCACCAGCAAGGTCTCATCAATTTCAAGCGCCTTGAGGGTTTCCACAATTTTGTCAAAGCATTCCCAGTTACGTGCTGCTTTACCAATGCCACCATAAACCACCAATTCTTCTGGATGCTCAGCAACATCTGGGTCGAGATTGTTCATTAGCATACGCAGTGGCGCTTCAGTCTGCCAATATTTAGCATGCAACTGTGTTCCCGTATCTGCTTTGATAATTCGATGGTTGCTGGTAGCTTTTGCGGCAGGGGTACTCATAGGGACATCCTCTTATTTTATTTGATTATGCTCAAAGGTGCTGTACTATAGCCGAAAATTGCGCGTAACAAAATAGCCAAAGCGAGACCGAATGGAATTATATCGCTATTACCCTGGGATACATCCTGTGGTGGTAAATGTGCCCCATGCAGGCACGCAATTGCCGCCTCTGATGGGCGATAGACTAACCCGCGAGGCCGCCCCGCTTCCTGATACCGACTGGTATGTTGACAAGCTGTATAATTTTGCCCGTGATATGCATGTCCATTTGATGGTATCGCAAAACTCGCGCTATGTCGTAGACTTAAACCGCAACAAAAAGCCCGAAACGCTGTATCCGGGCAGTTTCAATACCGATGTTGTGCCGCGCTTCACTTTTGATGAACATCCCATTTATAATAAAGGCGATGAGCCGGATTCGCTGGAGCTGCAAGAGCGTATAGCCGCTTATTGGCAGCCATATCACAATAAATTACTCCGTATTTTGCAATTTTGTATTGAGCGCTATGGCAAAGTGGTGCTGTTAGATGCCCACAGTATTCGCTCCGAAATTCCCAGTCTGTTTGAAGGCGAGCTACCTGTGCTTAATCTGGGCACTGCAAATGGTACATCTGCCGCAGCAGATTTAGCCGAAAAAGCCATGCGCATTTGCAACGACAGCCCCTATCCTTCCGTACTCAACGGGCGGTTCAAAGGGGGATATATCACCCGCAATTATGGCGTTCCCGATGCCGGATGTCATGTACTGCAACTTGAAATGGCGCAGCGTGCCTATATGAACGAGCAGGCGCCTTTTGACTATTCGCACGAAAAAGCAGCCGAAATGCAACGTAAAGTGCTTGAACCGTTAATAAAAGCACTTATCAACTGGACAGAAGAATAGTTTGGCATATAACTTTTTTATCTGCATATTGCTAATAAACACACAGTTTTAATCGAATACAGGATTGCATATTATGGAAATGGGACTCATTGGCGCTATTATTCTGGCTTTGGATATTTATGCTATATACTGCATTTTGCACGAGCCATGGAGCGGATTGAAAAAAGTCGTCTGGGTCATTCTCATTCTGATTTTCCAAGTGGTTGCTATGGCTGTGTACTTTCTTTTTTTCCGTTCGGCAAAGCCCTAATTCAAATAAATATTAAAAAAACCGGCAACTCTATGCCGGTTTTTTTGTGTCTGATTATCATCGCTGATTGGCCGCCGCCGATTCTTTTGGTGGATAGACCAGCGTATCAGAAATCTCCTCTACTCTATCATGGGTGAAACTTGGCCACTGCATACGACTCTTGCTACGGTCATCTTGTACTTTTTCATCGATGCTTTTTTGCATGGCTTCGTCCAGCCCTGCGCCCCGCTCAAAATATACAGTTTGTGAAGGAAAGGCAAAGTCAGATCCAGCAGATTCCACAATATCCTTCATGCGCAAAAACAAATCTTCCTGCACTTCAAGATACTCATTCCAGTCACTGGTTTTGATATAGGCAAAAACTTCTACATCAAGTGAGTAGTCACTAAACGCCACAAATCGCGCGCGCGCCGGACTGTTATCTACCATTGGGTGAGACACAAGCAGCTCTTTTATCTGCACGATAATATAGCGCATTTGATCAGTAGTAGTTTCATAGCGCAATCCTAACACGGTCTTCAGCAAAATCTGGTCGCGTGGTGCATAGGTTTCAATACGCATACCTGCCATTTCGGAGTTTGGTACGCTTACAACCGAGCGCCCAAGCGTACGTATGCGGGTAGAACGCAGGCCAATATCTTCGACTGTGCCTACAAAGTTACCGAAATTACCAAAATCACCAACGCG
>JAKUPQ010000054.1 GCA_022450665.1 Alphaproteobacteria bacterium
AATTTCTGGTCTCAGCTTTCTCCCCCTAAAATGATAGATACCACCTTCTATGGGTGATTTCCTAGGGGGCAATGATTTCCTGTGTTCAATGTTGGGGGGCGTGGCATAATTGCATATGGCGTAAGCGATTTGCGTAATCATTTTTATATTGGTGCCATCACACCAACCAATACCGGAACAAAAGAGATCATAACAAAAAATGCCCTCACCCCCGAAGAAGCTAGCAAAATAGATGCTAAAATGGACGATGGCAGCCCTCTCACCGGCCTCGTAACTGCTGCAGGTGGTAGCAATCTGAACGGCGATGTGATCTATCACGACATTGCCTGGGGCGAGCATATTAGCCCTTATGAGCTTCCCATGGCCATAGAAATCGCCAGTCGCTGGCTTGTCCCAGCTGCGCATGCTACAGGCACTTCCACTTCGGTTTCGCGAGATGCATGTATTTTTAAAATCGCTGCTGAAGGCGACAGTTCTGCCCATTATGCCGTAGCAGCCGGCAATATAAATTGCCAATTACGCTTACGCTGGAATTAGAAAAAGGTAATATGATGCATCCTAAATTTGCCGTTCAAACCCGCAAAAACTCTGGTTTCTCACTTGTAGAGCTTTCTATTGTATTAGTGATTCTTGGCTTGCTTGTGGGTGGTGTGCTTGTGGGGCAAACGCTTATAAAATCTGCCGAACTTCGTGCGCAAATGAAGCAAATTGAAAATTTCAAAACCGGTGTTAACACTTTCCGCATGCGCTTTAGCGCCTTGCCGGGCGACTTCAGCAATGCAACACGTTCTTTTTTACCAGCAGAATGGCCCTTAATAGTTGATGGCAATGGTAATGAGAAAATTGGCGATGCCAATGGCGCCTATGATGATCTATCCGGAGAAATTACCCAATTCTGGATGCAACTTGGTGCAGCAGGTGTGATAGAAGGCACCTATAACACAACATCAAATATTAATGCTGGCTTTCCAGAAACAGCCTTAGGTCGCAACGGGATTATCGCCATTTATGACGCAACAATAATGAAAAATAACATCTTGTATATTGGCGTTAAAAGCGCCGCCGACCCCGGAACTGATGATTCCATTGTTGGCGGCGATAGCCTTACACCAGTTGAAGCCGCAGCAATTGATGAGAAATTTGATGATGGCCACCCTTATTTTGGCAAGGCGCAAGCTCGCGCTGAAACAGGGAGCACCTATAATATCAAACCCGATTATCTTGACCCAACTGCCTATCTGCTTAACCGGTTGCCCGTATATGCCCAAACCATAAGCAACATATTTATACGCTCCGCCCATGCGGATGATGAAGTAACCGCCATTGCTGAGGCATGTGTTATCATGGATATATTAGGCTCGACGGCAGCATCTGAAGAGGCGGCATATTACGCCACCACCAATGATCAACCCGCATGTCAAATGGCGATCTTGCTCGAATAAAAAGCCACTTCAGTTATCGCGCATACGGTTCTGGCGAATTTTCTCATAAATCTTTTCGCGCGCAGTTAGTGTACGGCTTGGTGTCTTTTTCTCTACAACCACTTCTTGCTCAACAGCCAAGTCAGCATCCACCTTATCAGCATCTACAAGGGCTTTTACTTCGCCTCCGTCACCTATATCAGTTTCAAGTGCCGCATCTGCCTGCACCTCGCGCTCCGTGTCCTTGAGCGCTGCATCTACGCCAATCACCAATGTTTCGTCTTCTGCAATGGGCGCATCATCTTCTAGCGCCGGAGCCTCCTCTACAGGTCGCACTCCCGCCGGCAGTTGCCGCGCTTTTTTAGCTTTTGGCACTACTTTATTCAGCTCATCTGCCATGTTAAATACATGGGTGCGTGACGTGGCATAGTTGTCTTGTGCATTGGCAGGGGGTGTCATGGTGACTCCCGCAACTCCTACTGCCAACAGCAATAACGCCGAAACAGCAATTTTTTTAGGCTTTACGTTAAATGCACAAAACATATTCTAAATTCCCAATATATTAATATAACTTAGCCCAAACAATAGGAGGCAATATGCAAACCATATTATTATACATTACCGCAAAAAACAAACAGGAAGCTCAAAGCATCGCCCAAACACTTTTGGCCGAAAAGCTCATAGCATGTGCCAATATTTTGCCAGAGGTGACATCACTTTTTCAATGGCAAGGCACCATGCAGGAAGACAGCGAAGTGATAATGCTTGCAAAAACCACAAAACAAAATACATCATGCTGCATTGAGCGTATTACAGCATTGCACAGCTATGACTGCCCCTGCATTTTGGCATTTGCCCCCGAGGGTGGCCACGAACCATTCATAAAATGGATTTTTTCGCAAGTAAGGGATTGATTTCATCGTCGCCATGTGTAATATGCATGTTCTGTGATATTGGGGCGTAGCCAAGCGGTAAGGCACTGGTTTTTGGTACCGGCATGCGGAGGTTCGAATCCTCCCGCCCCAGCCACTACATTTTCCCTTATATTACAGATGGTTAATCGCCCGCATTTACTCCGAATGTTCCGGCTCTTACATCTCTGAGAGTGACATTGAGATTTTTATTACCTCGATTTATCCCCCTAAAACACTCCTATTGCTGCTGAGTTCTCAAACGCAAAGTTTTGGGACGTCTCAGTGTGTGCCAATCGTCATACTGAGCGCCGATTTTATAAAATTCTTTGGGGCGGCAGGATTATAGATAATTCATCATGTCGGCATGGTCGGGACACAACATAACATCATTATCTGATTTTGTTTTCTTGATAATATGGGCTAAGTTGACTACGACTCTATTGAGAAAATGAAAATGGCTACTATTTACAATCTTAAATCTCGCTTTCAATCGTTGCTACGCCCCTGTACTAGGGCTCTTGCAAGGGCTGGAATTACGGCGAATCAAGTCACAGTATCAGCACTGATTCTTTCCTTACTTTCTGGTGTTACCATTGCCGCATTCCCCACTCAAAACTGGCCTCTGCTCGCACTCCCTTTCGTTCTATTTATCCGCATGGCACTCAATGCCATTGACGGCATGCTTGCGCGGGAGCACAACATGAAATCTGCATTTGGTGCAATGTTGAATGAGTTGGGCGATGTGGTATCTGACAGCGTAATTTATTTGGCTTTTGCTTTCATTGGCGGGATATCCTCGATAGCCATTGTGCTTGTGGTGGTGTTTGCAATTTTGAGTGAAATGGCCGGTGTTGTTGCCATCCAAATCGGAGCGTCACGTCGCTATGATGGCCCGATGGGTAAAAGCGACCGCGCTTTCTGGTTTGGCGCAGCCGCAATAGGTATAGGACTAGGTGTCCTGCCTACTGAATGGATAAATATCGGCTTATGGGTTATTGCGGCCTTATTGTTGTATACAATCTACAACCGTATCTGCAATGCGCTCAAGGAAGTTGCCAATGCTGGATGAATACTCAACACCAGCCACCATAGCTTTGGCTGCCTTATGGGCTCTGCTTATTGCAGCGAGTGTCATTGTTTGGCGGCACAACTGCCAAAAACCCAACCGTGAACTCGTCCAGCGCACACAAAGCTGGTGGGTAATGATTGCCTTATTTTCAGGCGCTCTGGTTGCGGGCAAAGGCCTCATGGTCACATTATTTGGCGTAATCAGCTTTTTGGCGCTTAAAGAGTTTTTCTCGCTTATTGCCACCCGCCGCGCAGACCGTCATGTGCTGCTCTGGGCGTATCTCACCATTCCCATACAGTATTTCTGGATATATACGGGTTGGTACGGGATGTTCGTCATTTTTATTCCGGTTTATATGTTCCTTGGCATCCATGTGCGCATGCTGCTTACAGGACACACCGAAGGATTCATCCGCTCTGCCAGCACCATTCAGTGGGGTATGATGGTATGCATCTACACGGTAAGTCACGCGGCCTATCTATTGGTGATGCCTGAGGCTAGTGGCGACATGCAAATGGGTGCGTCGTTGCTATTGTATTTGGTATTTCTCACCCAGTTTAACGATGTGGCGCAATATGTCTGGGGCAAATGCTTTGGCAAACACAAAGTCAGCCCGAACATTAGCCCCAACAAAACATGGCAAGGGCTACTGGGTGGCGTAGCTACCACCACCCTTCTTGCATGGCTGCTTGCACCCTACCTCACGCCATTCAGTGCTTTCGATGCTATCCTAGGCGGGTTGCTGATTGGCTTTGGGGGCTTCTTTGGCGACATCACTCTTTCTGCGGTCAAACGCGATATAGGCGTGAAAGACATGGGCAAAACTATCCCGGGTCATGGTCGCATACTCGACCGAATAGACAGCCTCACCTTTACTGCCCCGCTGTTTTTGCATTTCATCCGCTACTTTTATTATTAGGCTACTATGCTGCAAAACCTCCTGCGCTTTTTCTATTTCGGCCTACTCGTGCGGGGATTTGTATTGTTCTTTTTGGGCGTCAACATTAGGCGGCGAGAACTTTTGCCCTTGCGAGGCCCAGCTATCATTGTGGCCAACCACAACAGCCACCTCGATACCATGGTGTTAATGAGCCTTTATCCGTTGCACCAGTTGCCACATGTGCGCCCCGTTGCAGCGGCAGATTACTTTCTCAAAAATAACGTTCTGTCATGGTTCTCACAGCGCATCATCGGCATTATTCCCATGAAGCGCACGGCTGCGCGGGATGTGTTCGCGGGTGTATATGAGGCTTTGGATAAGGGCGATATTGTTATTTTTTACCCTGAAGGCTCGCGCGGTGAACCAGAACGAATTGCTGAGATGAAAAAGGGCATTGCCCGCATAGCTGATGTCTACCCTAACGTGCCAATCACGCCGGTTTTTATTCATGGTTTAGGCAAAGTGCTGCCCAAAGATGCATGGCTTCCCGTGCCGTTTTTCTGCGATATGTTTGTGGGGGAGGCATTGCGAAACGATGACGGAGAGTTACTTTCAAGACTCAAAACACGCATGGAAGACTTGGCTCACGAAAAGTCTTTTGCCCCTTGGGAATAGCTTTGCAGCACCGCAAGCGACGCCGCATTCAACACTAGCTTAGGATGTATATTACGAAGCTGTTCTACCGCCTCGTCCACAGTTTGTGCCGCACCGCTTTTTAGCAACCACGCCACCACCACTGCTGCACTGCGCGAATAACCAAGGGCGCAATGCACATAAACAACGCCCTGCGCACGATGCACCTCAATGAAATCTACGGCATCTTGCAATTGCTCGATGTTTGGCGGCGTCAAATCCAACACTCGCGCATGGTGACAGGCGAGCCTGCGGAATGGTTTGGCCGTCGCAAATTCAGGAGCCATATCTACCACAGCCACCACACCGTCTTCGCATAGTTGCTGCGCTTCTTTGTTCGACAGCATTCGCCCCATCAATAGGTTTTCTGCCACTTTGCGAGTGGGTGTGTCTGCGCGAGTATACATGCGATAGGAGCAATAAGCCGCTAAACGATACGGCGCGAGCAGCACGCGACTGCTGATGCTATGTCCACCCTGCCATTTGCGGAACACTCTTGTCCCCGCGCCCGAATAAGCCATTGCCACCAAGGTCAGCGCAAGTGCAGGCCATAGGAATAACAGGCTATAAGGCATCGCCAAAAATGCCATAATCAGGAGCAGAATTGCCATAGCACCATAGACCAACACCAACTTGCGATGAAAACCAGAAGGGAAACCGCCATAATCTTGACGATTGGGGAACAGATAGAACCCAAACGCACCGACAAGCATTGCCGTAGGAATATCAACAAAATGGTGCTGATGAGTGAATAAAACCGACAGGCCAATGAGTGCAAACCACACATGGATGAATCCGTTTAACAGCCCTTTAGTATGGCTTGCATAAACCACCCACAGAAACATCAGCAAGCTAATATGCAAAGAAGGTGCTTGATTGAAGGGCTGGTCGAAACCATAGAGCACATCGAATAGCACACCATAAAAGCCATCCACCTCAGGGCGGGGAAAGGAAAATTGCATAGGATAAAGTAAGAAGCATGCTGCCGACACACTAATGGCAAAAGCCACCCTCTTCACATGCCCGTGCAGTTCTTGGCGCGTAACACAAAGAAACAACGCGCCAGCAAAGAATAAATCAATGGACATGTAGGGCACAATCATCCATGGCACCACGGGAATATTCTGCTCCCACCCAAAATAAAATTGATTTACCTCGGGTAAACTCGCGCTATACCAGTTGGTAAAACCATAGGCGCCAAAGAACAATGGCCCCAGCAATGCCAGCCAAAGCATCGCTTCTTTTTTGAGAGATGAGATGTGCATAATCGCCTCACCCTCTGCGAGCTACAGATACAGTAAAAATGCCGTCATCATCAATTGCCATTTTCTCTTTGATAAACCCTGCCTGTGCCACTAACTGGTCCATCTCTTGCTGAGTGCGACGTCGCATAATCCAAGGTTCTCCGTCGCGGTGACTGGTAAGCACGCGGGCAATCAGCTCCATTTGAGGGTGCCACGGCTGATTGGTATAGATAAGATAGCCACCCTGCGGCACCACAGCGGCCAAGGCGCCTAGCGAAGTACGCAGCAAATCATTATCGGGGAATAATTCATACAAACCAGACACGATGGCAACATCTGCCTCGCTCGCCGAGCGCACCGAATCAGCATCAAATGCGTTGCCTTCTTCGTATCGCACGTTGCTAATGCCACGTTCCGCAACGTGCTTATTACCCGCCTCGATATTGATGGGGCTATAGTCACGTAACAGAGCCTGTGCGTTCGGATAGTCTTGCAGCACATCCAGCACATAGCGCCCCTGACCAGTGGCTATGTCTAGCACTCGCACCTTGCTTTGCGAAGCCTGCATATTATCGATTACCTCGCGCAAGGCCAGTTCCAAATGCACTTTGCGCTGACGAATGCCTTTCCATCCCGCACTATCCAAATGTGCGCGATCAATCAGCTTTCCAATTGGGGTGATGCCTTGCGCCTTGTTCAAATACACATAGTCCAGCATCGCGCCCGAGTCGAAACCCAGCTTCCAGCCCAAGCGCATAGAGTCACTCAGACGGCCAACCGTTTTCATACCAAGTGCCATCAGTTTATAACCCCAGTTCTTGTAGCAAAGCGGAAAAATCTTCGATGACAATTCATCGTATTCCAGCCGTGTATAACCATGCTTATCGGCATCGGTCACATTCGCAGGCTCATAGCTGCCCTCAAAGGCTTCTATCATAAACTGCCGCGCTTCAGCGATGGGCAAATGGTTGTCTTTTTCATTGAAGGTATCGTGGAAAAACCCGGGGAAAATACGCATGCGTTTCTTTGAACTCGACAGGCCATTGAAGAATTCTTTCTGCATTTTCTGTCGCACCACCCAATCATCGCCCGAAGTCAGCACCAATGTGGGAACCGTGATAGCCCCCGCATCCGTAAGCAATCGGCTGCTGGCATCGTGCAATCCCAGCAAAACATTCACAGCGATATTGCGCGTTACCAGCGGATCATTGTCGTATGAGGCGGCTTTTTCTTGGTCATGTGTCAGCAGCTTGCCTTTGACATAACTGCTAATGAAAGATTTAGGACGTAGCTTATTCAACACACGCAATCCAGGAATTGCGAAAGGAACATAAAGCCGTATACGTAATGCGGGGCTACCCAGCACTAGCGCGCGAATTTTTGGGGCATAGTCATGCACCCATGTGGCCGCGATCACACTACCCACGCTATGCGCCATCACCACAATATCTTCTATTGCAAACATGTGCTGCTGCGATACGTGCTTCACAAAGCAATCTGCATCGCGCGCCAGCGCCGAAAAGCTCTCAGCATAACCGCGCTCTCCTGGCGAATTGCCGTGCCCCCGAGCATCCCATGCAAAAATATGTGCATCAGGCATATCCAGCTTCTCTATCACATCCTGCCAACGTGCAGAATGTTCATGACCACGATGGAACAGCACTATCGCCTTATCCGACTTTGTAGCGGCAGGCCAATGGCGATAGAAAAGCTTCGCTCCATCCCAGCCATCAAAATAATGCTCCACTGATTCTCGCATGATACGGCTCCAATTTTTGTCTTTACCTCATTATCAATAGCATCTAATTTAACAATGTTCAATTATTAATTTTACACTGTTCATTTAGAGGCCTCATGGCAAGACGCTACGATCACACGCGTGAAGAAATTATGCAAATGGCAATCGAATCCGGTAACGAGATGATAGCCGAACACGGGCTGGCGGTATTCAGCGCACGTGGCTTGGCAAAGACCATAGGCTACACGGTGGGTACCCTTCATAATGTGTTTGGCGGATACGATATGCTGGTGATGCGGATCAACGCGCACACGTTGGATGAATTACAGCAATACATCCGAAACAAAACCCTAAACATCGCTGATGGCGAGGACAGTATCCGAGCCATGGCTCATGCCTATTATCAATTTGCGAAAAATGCACCACTACGCTGGCGTGCGATTTTTGAGCACAGCCTGCCAGAAAATGCGACCATTCCTGATTGGTATCAGCAAAAAACCGTCGATTTATTCATTGAAATAGAAATACACATGAAAGCCGTTAACCCTAAAGGCGATGCGCGTTTAGCGGCAAAATCCCTGTGGGCAGGCATACACGGCACATGCGCCCTCGCGCTCACGGGCAAACTAGACCTAACAAGCAAAAGCAGCACGGAGCAACTGCTAGAAGCAATGCTGGACAATTTTATACGGGGTTACGAATCTAGGCCATGATTTGGTGCTTAATTTGGGATTGGCGAATCACTTTATTAACACCCATCTCATGGATGCGGGGTGATGGCAACAATAGTGATTTCTTTCTTATCCGGTCCATAGAACCAGAATATGCGATAAGCGCCCGGAGTTTTGTTCTCGGCGTAGGCCTCGAACACTTCTTTGCTGTTCGATCCGAAAAATGTTGCTTTTGTTACTTGCAACTATTGCATCCATTACTATCCTTTTACCACCACTGCTTACTTAATTATATTTTCGCACATAAATGAGAAAAATAAATGAAAACGAAATATGCGCTTATGGCGATCTGCTGCATTCTTGGCATATCAACTTTAGGCGCTCACGCGTTGCATGCTGCAGAACCGCCTACAAAGCCGAATGAATCTGTAACAGGAAAGCAAGTTGCAGACGAAGCAGTAGCTGCAGAGATGCTGCTGGATATGCAGAATTTTCCGGAACAGCAAGGCATGACCTTTGGCGAAGCAATGTATGCTCTTCCCAATATGTGGCCTGTCGACATCCAATACCCCTATGATTTCGATATCATAGAATCGACCCCGCCAAAGAAATACAGCTCTTCATTTACAGTACGAATAGACAATCATCACATCAAATTAAATATTTCGAAATATCCAACCGAATACAAAAAGCAATTGGCAGCCAGTATTCTGCAGCGCGCCAAACAGGAAGAAGGCGATATGCACGGCATGGTTTATAGCCTGACTCTGCTTGCCGAAACAAAAGACATCGCAGAAATGATCATGCGTGACATCGAAGACATCAAGGTTCCCGAGAAAACGCAGGCGTTTGGAAGCTACCTTGCGATATTACTCACAGAGCGTTACCCCAGTTTAGTGACATATGCGTTGCCAGTGCTGAAGGATGACTATGACGATCATATATCCGATAGTAGTTACTGGATAAGACGCCTTCGGTTCAAAGAGATTCTTTCGCCGCAGGAATCACTGGAACTATATTCATCACTGATCGCCAACAGCACCCCGAAAGCAAAAATGGATATAAGTGTAGATTTGGTGCGGCTGGGTATCTACGAGCCACGCCTGATTGGCGATATCCACACTGTTTTCCAGCAAAATAATATGGCTTCGGCGCATCACGAAAGCCTGCTTCTGGCCTATGAGCAAAACGACCATCAACAGATACAAAGCCTATTGCGCGGGCAGCTCAATCGCTCCTACAAAGAAAGCATGGCATCACTGCATATATTCACCGAAATCCTGTTGAAAGAGCCGGACAAAATTTCCGCATATGGCGCGTTACTCGAAGATTTTTTCGCTATGGAAGCAGGCATTCGGGTCGAATCCCTCTATAGAGCCTTGCTTGGGGCAGCGCATAAAGATGAATCTGTCTGGCAGCAAGCAGGCAAGCATTTGCAATTTGGCTTTTATTCGAAACGCCCGCCCAGAATGCGGGGCACCGACTTAATGGTTAGCTCGCTCGGAGAAATGGCAAAACAAAATGCTGCATTCAGTCAGTATATGCTGGAAACATTCTTTTTAAACCCTGACGAAGCAACAAAATATGACAAAGATGCTTTGAAAGAACTACTTCAGGCATTCCCGCACGAACAGGTTGCCACTATTGCAGCCACGAAAATGTCCGATCCCCGCCATTTTCCAGATACACCGGCAAAAACGCATTCAACCACCCAATCATCAGAGATTGGTTTGCTCATAAATGCCTTCGATAATCTTGGTGAATATGAACGGCAAGAGTATTTTTCAAAGAAATTAGCCGAATATTTGAAGAACCAGAAAGAGGAGAGCCTCCTTCCGTTCATCGACCATGCACTCAGTATGGAAACACCTAATACACGGATATTCGTTCACACGAAGCTAGCCCATGTGATACAGGCGCTTCCCGAGACATTTAAAACATTCTATCCGATTTTGGCAAAAGCCCGCGAAGACGAATCTGTGCTTGTTCGTAAGAATCTGGTCAAACAAATTGCGCTGCTATATCGTAAACTCAAAAATGCTGATGGCAAAATGGCGTTGCTTGAATTAAACAACGTGTTTCCAGCTGAAATCAGGGCATTTTTTAAGCACGAAAGTCGGGTTGCAAAACGACTTGGTTATGTGATGAAACCCAAGTCATTGAATGAAACAAAAGAGATATTACATTCTGCACGCTACCCCGGCCAAATAACGTATGAGATGCTGCATGCGGATATGGATAACTTTCCCGTGGTAGCACATGCAGCGCTTAGTCTTATACGCGAGCATTCAATCGCAGAATATGATAGCGGCTTGCGCAATGCGCTTGCAACTTTGTTTAATGGTAATCTTTCAGAATGGCCGCTTTTTGTTTCTGCCCTCGAACCCACGATCAAAAGCCCTTATCCGGATGCACAGAATTTGCTGTATTATTCGTTTGTCTGTCAGGTGCGAGGCACCGAAGGAGAAGACTTGCTGAGGAGATTGCGTTTGGAAGAACGTTCGGTACAGCTAAATGCGTTCATCGATAAGATTTTGGCTAACGCAATCGTATATGATACCGATTCGTCTAATCCCGATGTGCCCGAAGCATGCAAGGTGGCGCGAATGGGATATTCGGAAACGTCTTTCGAGAATAAACCATTCTATGTAATAGCAGATAGTTATTTCCCACTGAACCCATCTGGCCCACCAAATTAAAATTTAGCCAGAACTATATAAACCATTCTTGCCTCTGATACTGAGCAGTGATTTAGCGTCTGATTTTGGTGGGCAAATCCCCTTACTAACATCCATCTCATGGATGCGGGGTGATGGCGACAATCGTGATTTCTTTCTTATCTGGTCCATAGAACCAGAATATGCGATAAGCGCCCGGGGTTTTGTTCTCCGCATAGGCCTCGAACACCTCTTCATTATTCGGACCGGAAAGAGACGAATATTTATGGGTGTTCAATCCGGGATGGCGGGGATTGGCCTGCAAATATCCAAGGGCTTTTCTCACGGCCTTCAGCCGTTTTGCATGAGTAGAGTTCCCTTCCAGTTCATCCAGATCCGCTCCGGCCTGCTCAGTAAACAAAAGCGTGAATTGCACTAGCTTTTCTCGTCATCCACGAATTGAGCAAAGTCGCCACGTTTAGAAACCTTACCCTCAGCAGCATTCTGCAACCCCTGACGCACTTTGGACAGCGCCAGTTTATTTTCAAACAGCCATGCTTCTCTGGCAGGAATTTCTTTGAACGGCTCAAGAATGAGCCGCCCGTCTTTTTCCTGATGGATACGGAAGCTGCTCACACCTTGGGCAAATGCTCCCAGTGCAATGCGCCCTTTCGCATCGGGGCGAACGCTGTGATCGTGGGTGGAAGGCATAGTATTTCTCCTTAGCTATGTGTATTTTGCCATATAGTGGGAAAAATCGCAAGTGGGATTACGCATTGCCCCCACTTGTCCATTTAGTGGCATTTTACGGTACATGTCACATACACCATGACAACTGTCTGAATTATCGAGAGAAATTAAGCGGTAAAGTATACTGAGATGCTCACGTTCGAAAATGATCTCGGCAGCCACTATTTTCTCCCCCTCCCCCACATTTTCAAAGCCTCAGAATTTAGTGCCATTGTTGCGCGGGTTAACCACGAATAAAATCAGAATACGGGCCTTCGCCCTTATTCACATGCCGTGCAGCCTGCAACCACAGCCAGACTTGCGGATCAGCAGGCGTATTGCTAGCATCGACGCCAGGAGCCACAGCAGAACCATTAATATCTTCGCCGTTGGAGATTATATCAAATACAAAGTCATAAACTTGGTAGAATGCAATGCTTCCTACCTTCGCTTGATCTAAGCGATTTTCAATGTCAGAAATTTCTGTTGACGTAAAAGTAAATGACATATTATTAATCCTTTTTCCCTAGTTCTTTTTTAGCAAATTTTTGCCAAAATTTAATTTCATATAGTACAGCACCCTCGTACTGCTCTTTGGTGATTTCATGATCTTCTGCATGGAATGGATATTGAGCATAAATATCCCAATACTTAAATACATGGTAGTTATCTTGTTTGTTTACAGGCCTATAGGTGCTTAAACTTAAATATTTAAACTTTCCCGGCTTATTCTTTGGGCTAATCCATATACTTTTCACCTCCAACGGCGAATCATTTTCTCTCTGACATACCTTCGTCATCGTCAGCCTGTCGGCATAAGGTATGCTCTTTCCATCAGGCGCATGAAACACCGGTCTGTATTCCCGCGGAACGGCGAGATGCGTTTCACCGATTTTTACCAGCACAACATCCCGCGCAAAGCATTCCGGGTCAATAGGTTCGGGGTGCAGCATATACCATAAAAAACCGCCTATGCTTAGCAGCAAGAATAGCAAAATCGTCCCTATCCATTTGAGAAATTTCATATCAACACTATTCTTTTCTTTTTTGTCTTCATGCTCTGTCTGCAACGCATTTAATTGAAATCCAAAATTCTCTGTCTGTCAGCGATGTTAATTCAGTAAGTTGAGTGGTGAACAACTTAAAAACGACTTATCTCTCTTTAACTTGAAATTTTAAGCTGTTGAATAAATTCGGTTACCATTTTATGGTCGCAGATATATTCTCTGAAGGATAGGGCTGGCACCTGCTGGAGCACCCGAGCTGCGCTTAAAAGGTTCTGAATGTCGATGACCTGCTGGGAAGTAAATGTGAATGCCATATTGCATATTCCTTAAAATGATAGGTTCTTGAGTTAGTTAATTGTTCTCACCTGCAGTGATTTCTAATGCTTCCATATAGTCAAGCACGAGATAATAGAAATCCTTCCATTCTTCTTGAGGGATATAAAGATCATTGATACTCCGTATTCGAATGCGTAGTTCATCTTTCCATGGAAAAATGGTAGAATAGCGATGTCTGGTCCCCATAATCACAACGGGTTCCCCCGATGCAGTGATAAAATTTTCATTCATGGAAATGTACTGGGTTCCTCTATATACATAGAATCCATTCTGCTTAGGTAAGTCCGCTAGTTCTATGCCGGCCTCATCGAGATTCCTTTTCACCCCTGCAAATTCTAGCCAAGGAAAATAATTCTCGGGATAGGTATCAATGATAATCTGCACCGCAAACCCCATCCGTGTTTCTGTTTCTATCGGCTGAATAACCTCCGGCTCATATCCAGGAAGATATTGTGGGAAAAAAGACAGCGAATCTGCATCAATAGCCGCAGAGTTTGAAGGGTGACATATCCCATGGGCAAGATCTCCGCCGGACCCATCTCTTTTACTAACATAGGTATTGTGTCGGTTCGGTATCCGAAACACATGCTCAGCAATTTTCACATTAACCCAACAGTCAGATTTTTCCTGATGCGCCTTCATCTGCTGAGAAACAGGTCTATCCTCGCCTGCCCAAGCACTTTTTAGCACAGTTAAAATTACACCTAATATTAACAAAACCCGCAACATCATCACGCCCTTTCAATAAATTCCCGCGCTACCATAGAGCATTTACATGAAGCACGCCTCGCAAAAACACCCATGCGCCGCGCTCTATTGCAGAGTCGATACCCGCCTTCGGCGTTTCTTCGCCTGTAATCTGGTCAACATCCGTTATCATCGCATATACCTGCTGATAGGCATACACATATGCACCTGAAACATATTCAGAATCATTCTGGAGCGCCTGAGCTGCACTTAGAAGGTTCTGAATGTCGATGACCTGCTGGGAAGTAAATGTGAATGCCATATTGCATATTCCTTAAAATGATATTTTCTTAAATTAAGTTAATTGTTCTCACCTGCAGTGATTTCTAGTGCTTCCATATAGTCAAGTACGAGATAATAGAAATCTTTCCATTCTTCTTTCGGGATATAAAGATCATTGATACCCCATATTGCGATACGTAATT
>JAKUPQ010000055.1 GCA_022450665.1 Alphaproteobacteria bacterium
TATGCACATTCATGGCCGCAGCCACCGGCGCGAAAGCGGCAAACACTTCGCCCATTTCACAGGCGAGGCGATACGCCATCATCCCACCATTGGAAATGCCAGTAACATAAATGCGACTTGCATCTACGTTGCGCCGCGTTTTGACATCGGCAATCAATTTTTCGATAAATCCGACATCATCCACATTTAGCCGCTCGGCATATCCACAGCATTTTCCGGCGTTCCATGTAGATATTCTGCCTGTTCCCGCGGGATAGCCTACTAAGAATTTTTCTTTTGCCGCCAACTCACTAAATCCAGTGACATTGGCAATGTTTTGCGGGCTTCCGCCCCCGCCATGCAATACCAACACAAGAGGTAGCGCAGTTTTAGCATCGCCCTTGGGGGCAAACAAATAATAACTGCGTTCGCGTTTATCATGTTCCAGCTTATAATGCGCTCCCAGCGGCGAATTATTTTCTGCCGCATAAGCAATGGGTGCCGAGAGATATATTATTGCCAAAATCAGTCCTAACCATTTCAGCATATCTTATACTCACGGTCATTATTCAATGATGGTATTTTTTCACGGGTTTTGCGCACTTCGTCCATATCGATAGTCGCCATAATCACCTTTTCGCCTTCGCCCCCATCGGCCAGCACTTTTCCCCATGGGTCGATAATCAGCGAATGGCCATAAGTTTTGCGGTTGCCGGGATGTACGCCCCATTGAGCGGCAGCAAACACAAAGCAACTGTTTTCGATAGCACGCGCCCGTTGTAATACATGCCAATGCCCCTCGCCTGTGGTTTGCGTGAACGCTGCCGGAATCGCCAGCATTTCTGCTCCTGCATGGGCTAAATCACGATAAAGCTGCGGAAACCGCACATCATAGCAAATGCTTAACCCCATTTTTCCCCATGGCAAATCTACCACCGGCGCGGCTTTACCAGCGCTAAAGCGGTTAGATTCACGGTAGCTTTCCCCATTAGGCAAATCCACATCAAATAAATGTATTTTTTGATAATCGCGAATAATCATGCCTTTATCGTCGATGAGAATGGACGTGTTGAACACTTTTTCGCTTGGCCGCTGCGATTTTGCCAGCACCCGCTCTGTATGGCTCATGTCAGGGGTGATGGGGCGCTTCTTTGTATCGCGCACCGGTACCGATCCAATCAGAATCCACGCACCGTAAAGGCGCGCTAGCGTAGAACATGCAATAATTCCGGGATGTTCAAGGAGCGGAACGGCTTTTTGGAACAGTTTTTTTCCCTGATCTTCCATCAAAAAAGCATTTTCCGGCAGGCAGATAAGATCAGCGCCCGCTTGTGCAGCTTTTTCTACCAGTGGCATCACTTCCACCACATTTTGTCCAAGATCATCCTGACAATTTGTTTGTATACACGCTACGTTAAACGGCATTACCACTCCTTATGCTATGTTATACCTATTGTAAGGAGATTTTCCTGCGGTGTGAAGAAAAGAGTAGCAAGCTCTGGCATTTCACGATGCTTATACAGCATCTAGCTGAAAGAACTGGTGTTATCCATAACGAAATCCAGCCCTTCACATCCACCCAAAAATCGGCTATAAGAGCCTCTCATCAAACAGAGGCCTATGCTATGACCACTTTCCGCGAATTTTTGAAAGACAATGTCCTGCTCCTCGATGGGGCGATGGGGACGCAAATTCAGGCGGTGGATTTTGATGTCGAAAAAGACTATTGGGGCAAGGAAAACTGTTCGGAAGTACTCAACCTTTCTAAGCCAGACTTTGTGCGCGAGGTGCATCGCAAATATTTTGCGGCGGGGTCGGATGCCGTAGAAACCAACACATTCGGGGCATCCGAAGTCACGCTGGCAGAATTTGATCTGGCCGATCAGTGCGAGGAAATCAACATTAAAGCTTGCGAGCTGGCGCGTGAAGCTGCCGCAGAATTTTCCGATAGCCGCCCACGCTATGTAATTGGCTCTATAGGCCCCGGCACCAAGCTGCCAAGCCTTGGGCATATCGAATACGATCCGTTAGAATCTGGCCTTATTCCGCAAGCACGAGGCTTGATTAAAGGCGGCGCAGATGCCCTGCTGATAGAAACCGCGCAAGATGTGCTGCAAATCAAAGCGGCTATTAATGCCTGTCGTTTTGCAATGAAAGAGCTGAATGCTGAGTTGCCAATTATGGCGCAAGTGACCATGGAAACCACCGGCACCATGCTGCTTGGCACCGATATCGCCGCCGCCGCCACGATTTTACACGCGATGGATGTGGACGTGATGGGGCTAAACTGCGCCACCGGCCCGCAAGAAATGGCCAGCCACATCAACTGGCTGGCCGAACATTGGCCGGGGCTAATTTCGGTGTTGCCCAATGCCGGCCTGCCAGAAATGCTGGATGGCAAGGTGCATTTTCCGCTTCAGCCAGACCAAATGGCCAAGTGGATGGAACGGTTTTTGCGCGAAGATGGCGTTAATATCATTGGCGGATGCTGCGGCACCAGCGAAGACCATATCAGCGCCCTAGACGCCATGCTCCGCGCACAAGGTACAAACAATCGCCCTGCCCCCGCCTCTCGGGATCATCATTGGGTACCGGCGGTGGCATCGCTATATAGCCAAGTAGAACTGCGACAGGAAAATGCGGTATTCGCTATTGGTGAGCGCTGCAACGCCAACGGATCCAAAAAATTCCGCGAGGCGCAAGATGCTGAAGATTGGGATACGTGTGTGGATATGGCCAAAGAGCAAGTGCGTGAAGGCAGCCATGCATTAGACATTTGCACCGCCTTTGTAGGACGCGATGAAGTCGCTGATATGACCGCGCTCATCACCCGCCTGCGCGGCAGTGTTACAGCGCCGCTTGTCATCGATTCTACCGAACTAAACGTATTAGAAGCCGCGCTCAAGCTCTATGGTGGCAAGGCCATCATCAACTCCATCAACTTTGAAGACGGAGAAGAACCCGCCCGTGAACGCATGAAACTGGCCAAAAAATTTGGTGCGGGGGTGATTGCCCTGACCATTGACGAGAACGGCATGGCTAAAACCGCCGATGACAAAATTCGCATTGCCAAACGGCTCTATGATTTTGCCTGCGGCGAATATGGATTACCTGCATCCGATTTACTTATCGACCCATTGACCTTCACCATCTGCACCGGCAATGAAGATGACCGCAAACTAGGCGAATGGACGCTGGATGCGATCAAACGCATTCAGCAGGAATTGCCGGATGTGCAGGTAGTTTTAGGCTTATCTAATATTTCTTTCGGCCTCAACCCTGCAGCGCGCCATGTGCTGAACTCGGTATATCTCGACCACGCGCAAAAAAATGGCATGACCAGCGCCATTGTGCATATCAGCAAAATTATGCCGCTGTATAAAATCGCACCGCTGGAAGTAGAAGTCGCCGAAGATTTAATCTATGACCGCCGCAAAGGAATCGCTGCATGAAAACCGGATATATTCTTCTGATATTGGCCTGTTTAACCGGCTGTAAAGTAGGCGGCATAGGCAATGAAGGATCCATTATGTGGAACCTTACCGCCACCGATGAGCAAGAGGCCGCCCATAAAGCCGACCAGCTCGGGGCTGCCCGCATTACCTGCGCACAAGGCGGCTATGAAGATGAAGGCTACGATGCTTGTGTACGCAACTCTGTGAATTATTAATCTTTGAAGAAAGAGCCCTTATGAGACTTTTGATGTCCTGCTTATTTTTATTATTTGTTACTGCATGCAGCAGCTCCGAAAGCGTTGCCAGCGCACGCATTAACTGCGCCAACAGCCTGAGCGGCGAAGGCTATGAAGCATGTGTTAAAAATGCAGGCAAGTTTTAAGCTTATGAGCAATTGCCGTTACGGTTGATGTTTACGTTTACAGAGGCTTCCATATCGTTATCAATCATCAACTCCATTAGCTCTATCGCTTTAGCAGAATCGTTTATGGTATAACTCATGCTGCCGTTATAATTATAACCATCAACTTTGTGGCGATTATTCTGCGCATAAATATTATAACTACGGTTATTTGGCTCAAGATTTTCCAAGCCGATTTCTGTTGCCATTTTTTGCACATTTGCAAGCTGTGCATCAATTTTGGCATTTACCGCTTTTGGTGTTTCGCCCATGCCGCTAAAACTGGCAGAAACCGTGGCATTTTCACGGGTTGTGCATTTGGCATTATAATTACTAATACTGCGCGCTTGCGCCGAAGCAGAAAGGCCGATGATGATAACAACGGCAGAAAACAGATATTTTGTCATAATTATGCGCTCTTATTATTGATTTAACCTCTTGTGTGCCTATTATAACTTTCACTTTACGTAACACAATGAAAGATATCATGTCTTCCACCGACAACGCCAATTACCCTCCCAAACCCTTGGGTACAGAAAACGATCCTTATGATCCGTTGCAATATTTCTTGGCGCTTTTTGATGGGCGACAGGTGGCGGCAAAGGTCGAGAAAAAACGTCCCAACACCATCGAAGAAGTGCTCAAAGAGCGTATCATAGAAGGCGATAAAAAGGGCTTGGATGAAGACTTGGCCGAGGCGATGAAAACCTATCCACCGCTGCAAATCATCAACGAATTACTGCTGGATGGCATGAAGGTGGTGGGAGAGCTGTTTGGTTCTGGCAAAATGCAATTGCCATTTGTGTTGCAATCTGCGGAAACGATGAAAAAAGCCGTGGCCTATCTTGAGCCACATATGGAAAAAATTGAGGGGCAGGAAAAAGGCGTTATTGTTCTCGCCACTGTCAAAGGAGATGTGCACGACATCGGCAAGAATTTGGTCGATATCATCCTGACAAATAATGGTTATAAAGTATATAATCTGGGCATTAAACAGCCAATTGAGAGTATTATAGCTGCCACCAAAGAACATAACCCTGACGTGATTGGGCTATCGGGTTTGTTGGTGAAATCTACCGTTATCATGCGTCAAAACCTCGAAGAGCTCTCGCGGCAAGGCTATGACGTGCCTGTGCTTCTTGGCGGTGCTGCACTGACTCGCGCCTATGTGGAAGATGACTGCGTACGCGCCTATACCGGCGGTCGCGTTGCTTATGCGCAAGATGCATTTGCAGGGTTGGATTTAATGAAAAAAGTCGCCAGTGGCGAATTTGATCAACACCTTGCCGAAATCAAAGAGAAACGCGCAAATAAAAAAGTGACCTCCAGCAAGGCCAAACGCCGCTGGGAGGACAAAGAAGACAAGCCTGTTTATATACGCCCAGTAGATGTTGAAGCCATCCGCATCCAACGCGGCGAGTTGGCAAAACAGGTTGAGGTGCCAACCCCGCCATTTTGGGGGGCAAAAGTGATTGAGCAAATTCCCGTTAAAGGGTTGCTACCGTTCCTCAACGATCAAATGCTCTTTACATTCCATTGGGGTTTTAAAAAGCAGGGAAAAACGCTGGATGAATATTGGAAATGGGTCGATAGCGAAGTGCGCCCCATTCTTACCCGTTTGCTACGCGAATGCGATGAAGGGGATATTTTGCAGCCACAATCCGCCTATGGTTATTTTCCTTGCGCGTCCGATGGTAATGCGTTGGTCATATTCGACCACGAAAGCGGAGCGGAAATGGGGCGTTTTGATCTGCCGCGCCAAGATAAAGACGGTGGCATTTGCGTCGCCGATTTCTTTCGCGATATTTCCACGGGTGAACGCGATGTGATTGGTCTGCAAGTCGTCACTGCCGGCCAAAAAGTGGCGGACACCGCCCGCGATTGGTTCAATGCCGACCGCTATCAGGATTATTTGTATTTGCATGGCTTGGGCGTTGAAATCGTTGAGGCCGCCGCAGAATACATGCATAAGCGCATTCGCTCTGAGCTAGGCTTTGGCCACGAAGACGCCCGCGACATGAAAGACTTACTCAAGCAAGGCTATCGTGGATCGCGCTATAGCTTTGGCTATCCTGCCTGCCCGTATTTAGAAGATCAGGAATTGCTGCTTAAACTGCTTGGCGCCCATCGCGTTGGAATAGAGCTATCCGAAGAACATCAATTGCATCCCGAACAATCGACCAGCGCAATAGTGGTGCACCATCCGCAAGCAAAGTATTTTAATATATAGTACATCTTATTAAGCTTTTAAGAATTCGCGATACAAATCAGAAATATATATTATATTTTTTTTAAACTTAACTCTATAGGTTGCATGATGCAACAATAACGCAACTAAGAGTAAGGGCGTGGCTATGCCGGTATTTATATATTACTTTACATTTTTAATGACTATCATCGCGATATTATTTTCCACCGCTGCGCACGCAAAGTTTGTGCAATTTCATACTACTAATGTACAATTGCTAAAAGGGTGGGATTATAAACTCGGCGAAGAAAACCGCACCCTGATTACGTTGGAGCATTACAACAAATGGGCATATGGCGATTTCTATATGTTCATTGATACCACACGTTTTGACAATGGCGGCAGTAATATTTATGGGGAGGCGGCCGCTCGCCTGTCTTACGAAAAAACCACCGGCAACCTATTTAACTTCGGCATTGTCAAAGATATCTACCTTGCCACGATGCTTGAAAAAGGTAAGCATGGCTACGAGACGTATCTTTATGGTGCATCTGCCGATTATGACGTGCCGGGTTTCAGCTTATTTCGTGTTGATACCTATATTCGTGATAACCCCGACATCAGCGGCAGAGGCTGGCAGGTAACATGGGCATATCGCCATCCGTTTAGCTGGCAAAGCTACGACTTTATGGTTGAAGGCTTCGCCGATTTTGCTGGTCGCGAAGGTGGGCGCCACAGCAACCAGCTGATTGTACCGCGCTTTTTGATGGATGTTGGCAAAGCCAGCGGCCATAAAGCGGGCAAGCTTTATGCAGGAGTCGAATGGTCTTATTGGCATAATAAATTCGGCATTAAAGGCATAACCGAATCCGTCCCCCAAGCACAAATTAAATGGGTATTTAATTGATCTTGTCTAATTATACATCGTCCAGCGTTGTTCGCGCTAACACCAACACATAAATCTCTTTTGCTCCGGCATTTTGCAGTGCTTCGGCGCAGGCATTGAGTGTCGCACCAGTAGTTAACACGTCATCTATCAACGCCACCGATTTTCCTTCAATTTGCTGCAAGCGGCGCGGGCTAGGGGCAAATGCACCGCGCACGTTTTCCATGCGCTCCTCGCGGGTTAGCCCTGCTTGCTGCGGGGTATAGCGGGTACGGCGCAAAGCATCAGTAACGACCTTTTTACCCGTTAGTTTACCCAGCCCTGCCGCTAATAGAGCCGATTGGTTATAACGCCGCTGTATTAAGCGCCACGGATGCAACGGCACAGGCACAATCATATCACATAATGCCAGTTGATCAGCCCCAGCCCGCGCCAGCCAACGGGCAAACATAGGCGTGGCCAGCGTTCGGTCATAATATTTATATCCCGTAATCAGGCGGCGACTGTCGCCTTCATAGCGAAACACAGCGCGAGCAGCGGTAAAGGGCGGCGGGGTTTGAATACATACCATACATTCACTATGGTCGCCCACGTCTACCTCAAAAGCTGCGCCACAACGATAACATAAGGGTGCAGTAATAAAATCTACTGCGCTCCAGCATTCGCCGCATAAGCTTCCCTGCGTTGCCACCATTTGCCCACACGAAGCGCAACGCGGGGGAAACAGCGTGTTTATAGCGATATCGGAGATTTGTCTGAATAAAATCATGGCTATTTATGCGGGTTTTTGGCATCAATAGCAACTATGACTACACAACCTTATATATTTGATGATCTACAGCGCCTTCGTCAACGTCAACGCGCCTCACAAGGCAACTTCAGCCAACACGATTTTTTATTTTGTGAGGCTGCAGAACGTCTGGCAGATCGCTTAGATGATATCCGCCGCGAATTTCCCCTTGCATTAGAGCTTGGCAGTCGCACCGGTCAATTGCGCCGTATCTTGGGCGAACGCGGTGGCATTCAACATTTAATACAAACCGACACGAATTTTGCCATGTCACAACACAATACCGGGCTGCGTGTGGTGTGTCATGAAGAATACCTGCCATTCGCTAATGAAAATTTTGATATAGCTCTATCCGTATTGGGATTAAGCGCCATCAATGACTTGCCCGGCACATTTGCCCAGCTCAAACGCGCATTAAAGCCCGATGGTTTGTTTCTGGCTATGGTGTATGGAGGGCGCACCCTTCACGAACTGCGAGATGTACTTGCGCGCGCCACGCTGGAAATCGAAGGGGGCGCTACCGCTTATATCTCGCCATTTATTGACGTGCGCGATGCAGGAAGTTTACTACAGCGCGCCGGATTTTCCTTGCCCGTTATCGACAGTGAATGCATCACCGTAAGTTATGAGAACGCTTTTGCATTAATGCATGATCTGCGCAAGATGGGCGAAGGCAATGCACTGCATGCGCGCCGAAAAACATTTGCCAAGCGGTCGGTGTTCATGCGCGCAGCCGAACTATATCAACAAGATTATAGTGATGAAGAAGGGCGTATTATTGCGACATTCGAGCTGGTGACGCTCACCGCATGGACGCCGCATATTAGCCAACAACAACCAGCAAAACGCGGTAGCGGCAAAATTAATCTGAACGAGGCGCTTAAATCAGCATCGCCTGATTCATAAAAAATCCCGCAGCATTGCCACCAATGGCACATCGGCAGGCGGCATGGCCAAATCGGACATGTTATGCGGCATGCGCCAGATTAAATTTTGCCCCTCTAAGGGCTGTACTATTCCTTGCCACTTGCGGCACAAATATAGCAGTAAAATTAAAGTAAACTCTTCGTATTCATGGGTAACAAAGGTGAACGGAGCCAAACAACTTTGCTCAACATCAATGCCCAGCTCTTCTTTCAATTCGCGGATCAGCGCCACTTCGGGGGTTTCGCCCTGCTCTACTTTGCCGCCGGGAAATTCCCACATATCCGCCATGTGTTTGCCTTTAAGGCGCTGTCCCAGCAATACGCTACCTTCTACATCCACCAGCGCAACGGCTGAAACAAACATGGACGGTTTCATGAGCGGTAATCCGCATTAATCTCGATGTAGCGTTTGGTAAAATCGCATGTCCACACTGTGGCGTTTCCGTTGCCCACGCCCACATCTACCGCTAAACGAATGGCATCGCCTTGCATATATTCTGCCGTTGGAGCTTCCTGATAATCCGGATGCACACAACCATTTTGCGCCACCATCACTTCGCCAATCCAAATGGCGAGTTTATCGCGATCGGCCCGTTCTCCCGCCTTGCCCACTGCCATAACAATACGCCCCCAGTTCGGGTCGCATCCGGCGAGGGCAGTTTTTACCAGCGGGGAATTTGCCACCGAAAGCCCAATGCGTTTGGCAGCGGCATCGTTTTCGGCACCGCTGATTTCTATAGTAACAAATTTGCTGGCACCTTCGCCATCACGCACAATCAAATGCGCCAGTTGTTGCATCAGGTCTTGCAGGTGGTGTTCAAACAGCAGCGCTGCCTCGCCACCTTCTATCAACGGATCATTTTCGGCCTTGCCCGTAGCAAACAGCAATGCGGTATCGCTGGTTGAAGTATCACTATCCACGGTAATGGCATTAAACGAACGAGCATTGCATCGCGCAAGCATCGTTTGCAAATATTCGGACGGAATAGCAGCGTCAGTAAAAATAAATGCCAACATGGTCGCCATATCCGGCGCAATCATGCCAGAACCTTTAGCAATGCCGTTTATGGTAATTGGAACACCCAGCAAATCGAATGTGGTGGTGACACATTTGCTATAGGTATCAGTGGTTAGGATTGCCCGCGCCCCTATATCCCAGCTATCTGCTTGCAAATTGCCATGCAATTCAGGTAGTGCATCTGTAATTTTTTGGTGGGGCAGCACTTCGCCAATCACACCGGTAGAGGCCACCATCACCGCCTCTTTTGCGCAGCCTGTCAATTGACAGGCTTGGGCCACGGTAGCATCCACCGCTTCTTGTCCAGCCTTGCCTGTAAATGCATTGGCATTGCCGGAATTCACCACCAGCATTTGTGCTTTCCCGCCACCATTTTTGAGCGCCCAGCGGCAATGGTCTACCGCAGCAGAAGCCGTGAGCGACGATGTAAAAACCCCCGCCACGGTTGTGTTTTCGGTGCATTGCACCAGCAACAGATCCGGACGGGGGGTTTTGTATCGTATAGCTGCATAGTCCGCCGCCAACTTCACGCCTTCAACAGGGGGTAAAGTCGGAATGTCTTTAGGCGCTAAAGGCGATACCGGCAAAGCCATAAAATGTTATTACTTCGCTTCAGCATCTGCAGCAGCAGGAGGCGTTAGCTTATTGCCGTCTTTATCGTAATAAGTAATGTTTGCTTCTGCGATCATGTTATTGACATAACGTTCAATCGCCGCATTTGCCAGGCTTTCTTGTATACGCTCTTTTACTTCGTCATATTTTGGTGGCTCAACATTTCGTTTATCTTCAACTTTGATAATATGCCAGCCGAAATCTGACTTCACAGGCTCGGTAACTTCGCCTTTATCCGCAGCAAACGCCGCATCAGCAAATTCTGGCACCATACGATCTTTGGTAAAGAAACCTAAATCGCCACCTTTTGCACCACTGGCTTTGTCGATAGATTTTTCCTCGGCAAGCTTGGCAAAATCTGCACCATCTTTAATTTCTTTGTGAATTGCTTTAGCTTCTTCTTCGCTATCTACAAGAATATGGCTGGCTTTCACTTCTTTTTTACCAGCAAATTTTTCTTTGATAACTTCATATTCTTTTTTCACGTCTTTTTCCGGCACAATTTCGTCCAACATGCTTTTCAGGTATACCTGAATCATCATCTGACGTTTCATCACATCCATACGCTCTTTGAATTCGTTGGTATGTTCAACATTTTTTGCTTGCGCTTTGTTGAGCACCAAACGCTCACGAGCAATGTTTTTCAGAATTTCTGCTTTTACATTATCGTCAAACGAATCGTAATCCGGCGCATCGGCATTAGGAAACATATTCTGCCACAACATATCCAGTTCCGAGCGCATCACTTGACCGCCTTTATATTTAATCACGGCATAATCTTCGCCTTTGGCTTCAGATTTTTTATCGGTTTTGGCCGCAGCTTCAGTTTTGGCAGTGGCGGTATTTTTATCTTCTGCATGAGAAAACATGCCATAGCCAACAACAGATGCACCAACAATCGTTGAAACAAGCAAGGCGGTAAGAGTAGAACGTTGCATAGCACAATCCTTTTATAAATATTTTGCAATCAGGAAGGTTGAGAATAGATTCCCTAGAATAAAATTCACCGATTTATTGCATATAAAACCATCCTTTGCAAGCGGGGTAATTGACATTCGGGGTGACACGCCCTATCTGTAGTGCAGATTGAAATTTTATTTGTGCTGTTATGGCGCAACGTCCCTGCATTACTATGCGGGATGATATTGCACAGACCGCGCGCAGGCGCGCATTTGGAGATAGTTAATGATTGGTTCTTTAGCCCGCAAGTTTTTTGGTTCTGCTAATGATCGTTTTTTACGTACATTGCAACGCGATGTAGACGCCATTAATGCGCTGGAGCCAGAACTTGAGAAGCTTACCGATGAAGAACTTAAGGCGCGCACCCCGTGGTTAAAAGAGCGGCTAACCAAAGGCGAAACTGTCGATGATTTGATGATAGAGGCTTTTGCCACGGTACGTGAAGCCTCCAAACGCGTGATGGGTATGCGCCATTTTGATGTGCAGCTGATTGGCGGCATGGTGCTGCATCGCGGCATGATTGCGGAAATGAAAACCGGTGAGGGTAAAACTCTTGTAGCCACCCTGCCCTCCTATCTGAACGGCCTTACGGGCAAAGGCGTGCATGTGGTGACTGTAAACGACTATCTCGCCTCCCGCGATTCGGCATGGATGGCAAAACTGCACAATTTCTTAGGCTTAAGCGTTGGCTGCATCGTGCATGATATGTATGAAGAAGATCGCGCCGCCGCCTATGCCGCTGATATTACCTATGGCACCAATAACGAATATGGCTTTGATTATCTGCGTGACAATATGAAATATATGCGCGAGCACATGGTGCAACGTCCGTTCAATTTCGCCATTGTCGATGAGGTGGATTCTATTTTAATTGATGAAGCGCGCACGCCGCTTATCATTTCAGGCCCCACGCAAGACAATTCCGAACTTTATCGCCGCATTGATGAGGTGATACTTAAAATTACCGAAGAAGATTTTGAAAAAGACGAAAAAGGCAAAACCGTTGTCTTAACCGAAGAAGGTGTACAACATATCGAATCCCTGCTGGATGAAGCGGGCGACATACTCAAGCCAGACACCCGCCTTTATGACATAGACAACGTGTCGGTGGTGCATCATGTAAATCAGGCACTCAAAGCCCATCAGCTCTTTACCCGCGATGTGGATTATATTGTTAAAGACGACAAACTCGTGATTATTGATGAATTCACCGGCCGTATGATGGAAGGCCGCCGCTATTCCGAAGGGCTGCATCAGGCTCTGGAAGCCAAAGAAGCAGTAACTATTCAAAATGAAAACCAAACATTAGCCTCCATTACCTTCCAAAATTATTTCCGTATGTACCCTAAGCTTTCAGGCATGACGGGCACTGCTATGACCGAAGCCAATGAGTTTGGCGATATCTACAAGCTGGAAGTGATTGAAATTCCTACCAATGTACCGATTCAGCGTATTGATGAAGACGATGCCATTTATCGCACCGCCCAAGAAAAATACGAAGCAATTATCGATCAGATTGTGACATGCCACCAAAAGAATCAGCCTATTTTGGTGGGTACGGTAAGTATTGAAAAGTCAGAATATCTTTCTAAAATGCTTACACAGCGCGATATTCCGCATCAGGTACTCAATGCCCGCCATCACGAAAGCGAGGCACATATTATTGCACAAGCCGGCGCGCCGGGCGCTGCAACCATTGCCACCAATATGGCCGGACGCGGTACAGATATTATGCTTGGCGGCAACCCCGAAATGCGCATTGCCGAAGAAACTGCACATTTCGAAGATGAGCGGCTTGCAGCCGCATGCGCCGAAGGTATCCGTGAAGAAACCGCTGTTGCTAAACAACAGGCGCTGGACGCTGGCGGCCTGTTTGTTCTGGCAACCGAACGTCACGAATCACGCCGCATTGATAACCAGCTACGTGGCCGCTCTGGTCGTCAGGGAGATCCCGGACACACCAAATTCTTCCTGTCTACCGAAGATGATCTGATGCGTATTTTTGGTGGTGAGCGCATGAGCGGTATGCTGGAGAAACTCGGCATGCCCGAAGGCGAAGCGATTAACCACCCCTGGCTAAACCGCGCCATTGAAAAAGCGCAACAAAAAGTGGAAAATCGTAACTACGAAACCCGCAAAAACCTACTGAAATTCGATGACGTTATGAACGATCAGCGCAAAGTGATTTACGATCAGCGCATCGAAATTATGGAATCCGAAGATGTGAGCGACATAGTTCAAGACATGCGCAGCGATGTGAACGAAGATATGATCGCACGGCACATGCCCGAAAAATCCTATGCCGATCAATGGGATGTGGAAGGGTTGGAAAAAGATATTTTCCGTGTCTATGGTGTGCATGTGGATGCAAAATCCTGGGCAGAAGAAGAAGGCGTTGCCAATGACGAAATCTTGCAGCGCATCAACGACTTGGCCAATGCCATCATGCTAGACAAAGAAAATGAATTTGGCGTGGAGCTTATGCGTATTGCCGAAAAACGCTTGTTATTGCAAACCGTGGATGAGCTGTGGAAAGATCACTTGCTTTCGCTGGATCATTTGCGTCAGGGCATTAGCTTGCGCGCCTATGGTCAGCGCGATCCGCTCAATGAATATAAGCAAGAAGCCTTTAATATGTTTGAAGCGCTGCTTAATCACTTGCGCGAAATGGTAACACAACGCCTGTCGCATATTCGATTACGCGTTGAAGCCATGGATGCTATGGAGCAAGAACCAGAGCAGGAAATGCATGAAGGCCGTATGGATCCGGCATTAGCCGCTGCTATGGCTAGTAAGCCACAGCCTGTCCCACCACCAATGCCCGAAGGAATGCCCGTTGGCACGATTCGCAATAGTACCGTTGCGCCCGAAGCTCGTGACCCGCAAAACCCAGAAACATGGGGCAAAGTAGCACGCAACGAAACCTGCCCCTGCGGCTCGGGTAAAAAGTTCAAGCATTGCCACGGTGTGCTTGCCTAATGCGAAAAGCTTTTGGCAGGCTAACGCGCCATGCAGCTTTGCTTGACTCGCTGTTTTTATTGAACGGGCTGGCGCTTAGCACGATAAATCTGCCAGAGCTTGTACAAACTCAGCCCGGCCCAAATCACTTCTAGAACAAAAGCCGAAAGGTTCCACGCCCATAGAAGCGAGACAATAACCAGCAGCTGACAGTTGAAGTTACGAAAGATATATAATTTCTGCTCGGATCTGACTATCTTA
>JAKUPQ010000056.1 GCA_022450665.1 Alphaproteobacteria bacterium
GTCTTCTCAAAATATAGGTACTGAAACCGATTCTTTTGGCCCGGTTGAGGTTCCTGCCAATAAATATTGGGGGGCGCATACTCAAGTTTCGCTGCTCAATTTTAAAATTGGTGGCGAGGTAATGCCTACCCCGCTTATTCGTGCGTTGGGCGTACTAAAAGCTGCGGCAGCAAAAGTGAACATGCAATTGGGACTGATGGATGAAAGCGTAGGTAACGCTGTGGTCAAAGCCGCTACTGAAGTGATGGAAAACACACTGGACGACCATTTTCCGCTAGTGGTGTGGCAAACCGGATCAGGCACACAAACCAACATGAATGCGAACGAGGTGATTGCAAACCGCGCAATTGAAATTTTAGGCGGTGAAATGGGAAGCAAATCTCCCGTACATCCCAATGACCATGTTAATATGGGGCAGTCTTCTAACGACACGTTTCCTACGGCGATGCATATTGCAGCGGTGGAGGAAATCCATCACCGCTTGTTACCCGCCATGAAGAAGCTGCGCGATGCGCTTGAAGCCAAGCAAAATGAATTTAGCGATATCATTAAAATTGGGCGTACACATTTGCAAGATGCAACTCCGCTTACATTGGGGCAGGAATTTTCGGGATATGTGTTCCAGCTGGACGCGAACATCGCAGGGCTGCAAAACGATCAGGCATTGCAATTGCTACTGATGCTAGCACAAGGCGGTACAGCGGTGGGAACGGGATTGAATGCGCATAAAGATTTTGCAGAGGCATTTGCCAAGGAAGTGGCTAACATTACAGGTTTACCATTTATAACAGCGCCAAATAAATTCGCGGCACTTGCGGCTCATGATGGCGTGGTTACGGTGCATGGCATACTCAATACCACCGCATGTAGCCTGATGAAAATTGCTAACGATATTCGCCTGTTGGGCAGTGGCCCGCGCTGTGGGTTGGGTGAGTTGCAATTGCCCGAGAATGAGCCAGGCTCTTCGATCATGCCCGGCAAAGTAAACCCCACACAATGCGAGGCGATGACCATGGTGTGCGCACAAGTAATGGGGAACCAAACAACCGTAAGCGTGGCAGGATCTAACGGCCATTTCGAGTTGAATGTATTTAAACCTGTAATGATTTATAATTTGCTGCAATCTATTCGTTTGATTGCTGATGCCTGTGACAGTTTCCGCGAAAACTGTGTGGAAGGTATCGTTGCTAACCGCGAACGCATTACGCAATTGCGAGATGAATCGCTGATGCTGGTAACCGCGCTTAATCCGCATATTGGCTATGACAAATCAGCAGAAATCGCTAAAAAAGCCCACAAAGAACAAACTACACTCAAAGCGGCGGCGCTGGCTTTGGGGTATTTAACCGATGAGCAGTTTAATGCATGGGTGCGGCCAGAAAATATGATTGGCCCTAAAGGATGACGACAGTGCAACTAACTTGTGAAGTCGTGGCATATAATAGCGATAGCTATCGTCAGATGGTGGCGCTACGCAACGCTGTTCTGCGTATTCCTTTGGGTAAAACTCTTACTGCCGAGGAGATAGAGCGCGATGCGCAGTTAGTGCATCTGGCAGCGTTTGATAATGCAAAGCAAGTGGTTGCCACCGCATTACTGCAAAATGTGGCAGATTCGCAGGAAGCGATTCAGGTGCGGCAGGTGGCCGTTGCGCCTTCGTTACAAAAAACGGGAGTAGGGGCGGCATTGATGGCATTTGCCGAAGCAGAGGCGCGTAAACAAAGTTATCACACCATGATTTTACATGCCCGCGATGTGGCGGTGCCGTTTTATATGCGCATTGGCTATCACACCGTTGGGGATTATTTTGAAGAAACGGGCATTCCTCATATTCACATGGAAAAATCGCTTACGCCTCAGGTTTAATCATATTCGGTATGCGTACTGGTTTGGTTGATATGCGCCAGAGGAAACTCGCGCCAGCTTTGCCCGTAGGGGCCATCTTCCAGCAAAGCCTTACTGTAGCCATAAGGTTCATGGATGTTTAAATAAGCATGCACCTGATCATCAAGGGCAATGAGCGCCTCATGTCCTTCAGGACTCCATAATACGCGGAACATGGCATTATTTGGCGCGGCAATATAGGCAATGGGCGAGGCATATTCGCTGGTGAGTGGCGGCGGAGCATCGTGCTGTTTATAAAAAGCGATATCGTGTGTGTCGGCTTGCGTAGGCCTAAGGGTAGTGACCAGTAAACAATCGGAAATGATATTATTTTCATAAAGCATATACGCCCAAACCGAATCCATTTCACCGCTTAGAATCAACGCATATTCGTTGTAATAATAAGTGACCCATACGGGCGGCTGCGAGTGTGTAATTGTCATGAATCGGCTATTCCTGTTGCTATGGGGCATTGAGGATCGGCACCCCATTCTGCCCATGCTCCATCATATACTGCATGATTGCGATGGCCAATAATTTCCAGCGCCAAATCAATAATACAAGCGGTAACGCCTGAGCCACAACTGCTAATAACGGAGCGGTCTTGAGTGGCTGAAAGTATCGCAGAAAGTTTTTCGCGAGGTTTAAATGTGCCATTTACACATAAAAGCGTGTCGAAAGGAATGTTTACGCTACGAGGAATATGCCCTGAAGGTAGGTTGGGGCGTGGCTCTGGTGCATCTCCTAAAAAACGTGCAGCGCTGCGCGCATCCAGCACCAAGGCATCCTGCGTTGCAAGATTATGCTGTAACGCAATTTTGTCACGCACATAGTTTGGGTGATAAACTGCGTGGTAATCTGTGGTTGCGGGGGCGACTGGCGTATCGGATACGGGATGTTGTTGCTGTTGCCACAGGGGAAATCCACCATCTAGCACAGATACATGGCAATGGCCGAATACGCGCATCATCCACCATAGCCGTGCGGCGCTGAACATACCCAAGGTGTCATAGACCACAACATGGTCGGAATTATGTATACCAAGCTGCTGCATGGCAGAAGAAAAACCATCTCCATCCGGCAACATATGGGGGTAAGAGCTAGTAGTATCGCTATGCAGATCAAGGTCGAAAAATACGGCAGCAGGGATATGGCAGCGTATATATTCTGCGTGCGCGTTGCGCTTGGCGCTGGGCATATGCCACGACGCATCCACAATTTTTATCTGTGGCTCATGCCTATGCTCTGCCAGCCAATGCGAAGACACTAACGGAGTGGGAAGCGGCGTCACGATTAATAACTGCGGAAGTCACTGCCGCCTTTTAGCACAATATCAAAACGCGTTTTCAGGTCGCCTTCAGGATTCTCACCCTCGCGTACTTTGATATTGCTGAGCAACAATGCCTGAGATGCTGGCTTGAATGCCTGAAAACGTGGATCATCGGCATTGCGGCGATCCCCGCGGAAATACATGGTGGTATCGAGGGATTTATAATCGGGGTGGTTTATACGCATATGAACATGAGGCGCGTTGCGGCCATATCCACCGGGAAATAAGGTTAGGAATTGATAGCGCCCCAAATTATCGGTTACGGCGCGGCCATTTCCAGCAAATACCGGCTCGGGTGTGAGGAGTTCATCACGCACTGCCCAACGATATTTTCCAAACGGGTTGGTTTGCCAGATATCTACAATGGCATTGCTTACCGGAATACAATTTTCGTCTGTAATGCGTCCCTCTATGTAGAGCAACTGTCCTGGAGCGTTCACCGCTTTGCCTGCCGGACGTGCAAGATTGTTAGACAAAATAATTTTGCTTACTCCGGGATAGCTGGATGAGCTGGTAGCGGGGGTGGGCGCATGACATTTATTAATGAATTTATCTGCTGCCGCTGCAGGGGAGGTTATGCCAGCACATGCCAGCATTAACGAGCCACTTACAGCAAGGCCAAGCATTTGACGACGAGTAAAGTTTTTTCGGGGCGAAAGGCTTGCCATATCCATTCTGATATCATCCTTGTATCTAAACTAAGCGCTTTTTGGGCGCGTTATTGTAATCAATTGCTGAATCTTACTCCAGCTTACTCATTTGACAAATACATTTTTTCATCGAGTTGGTTTTCTGACTTATCAACGCAGATTGACACTACTAAATCGCCGGTAACATTCACTGCTGAACGTGCCATATCCAATATGCGATCTATGCCTGCAATGATGGCTACGGCGGCAATGGGCAATCCTACCGAACTCAGCACCAGCGTTAACATAATCAAGCCTGCCCCGGGTACACCTGCCGAGCCAATTGATGCCAAAGTAGCCGTAAGAATAATTGTCACATATTGCATGAGTGTCAGATCGATACCCATTACTTGCGCCACAAACAACGCGCATACGCCCTGATACAATGCCGTGCCATCCATATTAATGGTGCAGCCAAGGGGAAGCACAAAGCTGCTGCTGCTTTTTGAAACACCTAGTTTTTCTTGTGCAACTTCTAAGGTTAAAGGCAACGTGGCAGCGCTGGAGCTGGTGGAAAATGCTAGCAATTGAGCAGGAGGTGCTTTTTTGAAAAAAGGAATAATGGGTAAGCGGGCAATAAATTTGAGTAAGCCGCCATATACCAAAATCACATGCAATATACAGGCAAGATACACGGTACCAAGAATCTTCAGTAGATCCATTAACACGCCAAGCCCTTGCTCGGCGGTAAGTGCAGCAATAAGCGCAAAAATACCAAAGGGGGCAAACGCCATTACAATATGCGTCATGGCATACATCATTTCTGCCAGTGCATGCGAAAGGTCGATAATGCGTTCGGTTTTGTCGCGCACTTTATGCAGCGCAATGCCTACCAGTAAAGCAAATACAATCACCTGCAGGATATTTCCTTCTGCCATGGCGGCAATAGGGTTTGCGGGTACAAGGGAAACCAGCAATTCGCCGGCATTCATTTCGGCTTTGGGGGTGTCGTTGCTTTCAAGCGCATTAAAGTCGATGCTGGAGCCAACGCCCGGTTCCAGTATGGTGGCAACGCCTAAGCCAAGGGTAATGGCAACGGCGGTGGTTCCGAGGTATAAGCCGAATGCCTTGACGCTGAGGCGCCCCATGCTACCGGTTTCTTCCATGCTGGTAATGCCACTGATGAGGCTGAAGAAAATCAGAGGGACAATTAACATCTTAATCAGGTTAATGAACACTTGACCGAAGGGTTTTAGATAGGAAGCGCTTTCGGGAAACAATGTTCCGGCGAGCACACCTAATACCAGTCCAATCAGGATTTTCTTCCACATCTGCATGTATAAACCTCGTGGTTAAATTAGGGAAAACCCATCGTTAAAGTGCGGCCAGCTTAGTGCAAACTGATGTGTCTGACAATAAGTGAGGTGAAAAAACATGCAAACCTAGAGTGAGCTTACCGTGTAGAGAGTTGAAATTCGTCTTCGTTGCGGGTATTGACCTGCTCTTGCCAATTATTTTCTTGTGAATTAGAACGAGGGTGCTTGCTGGCAAAGCTGGTGTCTTTCTTGGATTTATCATCATCTTTGCGCGAAACCTTGCGCACAAATTCACCCGTAGCTCTGTCATAGCTTTCGGGAATTGTTTCGGGATGAGAGCCATTCACATCAGCACCTTTGTTACGCAGCACTTTGCGTATGTCTTGAAAACCCGCTTTGATCTCACCACGATTGAAGCTACTGACACCATCAAGGGCGCGGTAAATAGCGCCATCCATTTCGGGATTGTTCCAGCGATGGGCAAATTCGTTTTTGGTATAGATATATGGGGTATAGGCCATAGCGCCGTTCACATAGCGGCTGCTTAAATCTACTGCACTGTCTTTATCCCATCCACGATTATCGGCCAAAGCACCAACGGCGGTATTTGCCTTTTTGGTTACTTCGTAGGATGCGCGGCCAAGCGGGTTAAGCAAGGTATCGAAAATGCCGTGAGTGGGTGTAAACGGATCCCCTTCCATTTTGCTGAAAGGGTTAACCACAGGCTCGCCTTTAGAAGTATAAGCGATCTGATCATCTACATTGGCGCGGTTAGTACGAATATTAAATTGCTCGCCACGCTCATCAGTAATAGGCTTGCCATCAGGCATGATACCCATGGATTTATCTTTAGACTGAGTAACGCGCATTGCCCAGAAGCTTGGAACAGACGGTGTCATGATTATCGCCGCTTTAACCGCACTTTTAGCAGCATAGCGCATGGTGTTGCCAATGCTGTGTTTGGTGGCGTTATACATTTTCTCGGGCGTAACCGGCACCTTGATTGGCTTTTCTTTTTGCACGATGCCTTTAACTTTTTGCTTCGCTGCATCCACCGCATCATAATAAAACATTGTGCCAATGTTATAGCCGGTGAAGCGCGCTTGCAGGTCTAATGCGCCTTCGAGGCCATAGGTGCCTTTAATTTTGCCATCTTCACTCAACTTAAAGCTGCTGCCGTTAAGAGCGCGATCAGAATCATAGCCAAAACCCGGGCTGATTTTGTCTAGCAAGTTACGCTGGGCGCGTTTTTGATAAATATAGGGCACCGAAACAAACCAATCGGCCATTTGCGCCTCAACCACTTTTCCGGTGGAGGCGGCTACACTTTTTACGGCTTTGGGAAAACTGATTTTGCCATCTTTGTCCCGCCATTTAGATTTGCAATTGGGGTCGAACATGCCAACAATATTGCGGCCAATAGCATCACCAGCAGTGGCACAAGCGAAGTTGAAGGTGGTGTCTACCACATCTTCGCCCAGGCTGCGTGCGCCGGTAGAAAGGGTAGGGCGGAAGGTAACGGCGTTTTCGCCAAAAACTTTTTCTATGGGGCGGCCTGCGACTTTATCGAAAAATCCGGCGATATGCTGAATGGCGTTTTGTGCCTCGCCGTCCTTAACATAACCTTCCAACCCTTTGGAGGCTACATGACCACCCACGGCATAAAACGCCGCGCCCATGACGCCCCGCGATAAAGTACGAATCATCAACCGTCCGGTGGCAGAAGAAGCCCATGGTTGTTTTTCGTCTTTCCATACATCATTTTTATCTAAAACGGGTATACGAATGCTATCCGTAGAATCATCTTTTGATTCCGCGCCGGTAAGATTATAAGTCTTGCTGTCCAACGGGTTGTCTAGCATTATCCCTCATATGTGGTTGACGAATTAGCACATTTTTATTGGCTTGTTATTCATATTACCACGCGTAAGCTACGGTTCAGAAAGAAATTTTGTTACAGTTTCATGTCATATTTGCTGTGCCTTGCGCGCGTAATATAAGTATACCATAAATTTCATTATTATTCAGCTTATTACAAAAATATTATGTAGTATTAACGTTAGCGTAGTGCGAAATGATTAATATTGTCATAATGCTGTCACAGTAAATCGCTAAATTTGACGCGGTATTTATAGCAAGAGTGCAAAACGTGAACGGAAACGAAAATAAGCAAATACTCAGGCAGAACGTGTTGGAAAATGCTGCGGGCGGGAAATGGCAGCCCGTATTTGCTGCACTTGACAAAGGGGCTGTGTCGATTGATGAGAAGCTAGGGCCGCGACAACGCACACTTGCGCATATTGCGGTTTCAGCGGGCAACCTCAACGTGCTTGAAAAGCTGCATGAAAAAGGGGCGGCGCTTGAGGGTATATATGATGGCGATGGAAAAGGATTGATTCATCACGCAGTGGCCAAAAACAACCCTCAGCTTGTGCATTGGTTAGCAAAGACAGGGGTAAATCTTGATGATCAGGGTGCGCCGCCACAAAGCGCTTCGACCCAATGGAAAAATGAAGATTCGGCTGTGCCACCGTTACATATTGCAGTTATGAAACGTGATATGCCAATGACACAATTGCTATTGGTTCACGGCGCAGCAGTAGACGGGCAAGATCATGAGGGAAATACAGCACTTATGGCGACGTCTCGTAAGGTTACCGGAGCCACGGCTTTTCAAAGGCAGTTGCTGGGTATGGGGGCAGATATTCACGCTAAAAACCACAATGGCACAAGTGTTCTGATGCAGGTGACAGAAAAATTTGGCACATTGAAAAATGCCTCTACCTTACTTGATGCGGGCGCTGTTGATGAAATAAGCCGTGAAGATTATTCTCAAATACACTCAAATCTAAGTAAAATCAGCACTGTGGGGGGGGAGGCAGAAGTAAAGTTGCTTCCGGAGTTTTTTAATCGCCCCGTTATAGATGCTACTACGAAGTTTAAAAAAGAGGATCTGTTTGCTGTCAATGATGCAAAAATCGCGCCTCTTGATACGCACGAAACATGGAAGAATATTACGCAAATCGCAGATGTCCTCGCAGAAACAGGTAACCCGCTAACAAAAGTTGATGTGCTGCAAACCAACGCAGATGGCAAATCATGGGTACAACGCGCTATAGAGTGCGGCGGATTTGCTGACTTAAATAAGGCGCTTCATGCCTATGACGAAGCTTTTAAAGGATCAGATTTTGCGCAAAAAGAAGCACCTAAAAAGCCGAATGATCTTGGTGTGACTGCTGATTCCTGTTTGCTGGGGCAGACAGAATTTAGCCGCACGTCAACATGGAAAGGATTTAGTGCAGATGAAGTAAAAAAATTTCGCGCCACCTTGCCCGAAAATCTGCAAAATGAATTTGGAAATTACAACAGCATTATTTTGAAGCTGCTAACAGGCGAGCGACAGCCTCAAAAAGGCCGTTAATCCAACAAAAATAAACAGGCAACTAAGGTGCAATAATGACAGTTGTTTCTTATTCATGCGAAGCTCAGCGCATTGATGATCTTTTTGGGATAGTGCGGTTAAATCCTGTACTGATGCAGATACTACATATTTTGCAACGTCTGGATTTACCAGATTGGCGCGTTGTTTCTGGGGCAATCTATCAAACGGTTTGGAATAGCCTTACGCAGCGCCCGTATGATTATGGCATCAAGGATTATGATATTGCATATTATAACAAACAAGATATGTCGTATGAAGCGGAAGATCATGTTATCCGACAGGTGATTTCCTCACTGCCGATTTCGATTTCGCAGCATATTGAGGTACGTAATCAGGCGCGTGTGCATTTGTGGTATGAAAGCAAGTTTGGCAGCCCCTATCCTGCGCTTGCCAATACCGATGAGAGCCTGCTTCGCTATCTTTCGCCAGCTCACGCAGTGGCCATACGCATGGAGAAAGATGGTAGTCTAACCGTTGCCGCGCCCTTTGGGCTGAGTGATTTGTTTTCTCTTATTGTGCGTGCCAACCCACATTGCGTTACCAATCAGCATTTTGCGAAAAAAGCAGAAGCACTCAAATCGCGCTGGCCGGAAATCACGATTCTTTAATTGGGTAATACAATTTCCGCGCCCTAAATTTATGGGCATGAATAAATAGCATAAATTAAGCTCGGGTAGATGGCTTACGGAAAATATAGGATGTGGAAAAATGTAGGAGTGGAGGCCGGGGCCGGAATCGAACCGGCGATGGCGGATTTGCAATCCGCTGCATTACCACTTTGCTACCCAGCCTCACAATAAGTGGGAGGCCAAACTAGCCAGTTTTTTTTTAAAGGTCAAGTGCACTTTGCATCAAACAGGATTTACGGGGCAATTGCTATGCGCTGGGCAGTTTTTGCTTGCGCGGCAGGGTTTTTTCTGGTGCTTATAGGGTGGATAATAATCTTTTACCATGGGGAAAACATGGGCGCTGATCCGTTTGTTACTGCACGTCGCAATATGGTGGATTGCCAGCTTGTGCCAGGCAACATCATTCAACAAGATATTATTGAAGCTTTGGCCAATGTGCCAAGAGAGCAATTTGTTCCTGAGCATTTACGCGGCAACGCCTATGTAGATGAAGACTTGTCTCTGTCTAAAAGCCGGTTTTTGTTGGCGCCATTAGTGCTGGCGCGTATGCTGGTTTTGGCAGAAATTACCCCGCAAGACAATGTGTTGGATATTGGGTGTGCTACCGGATATTCCACAGCGATTTTGGGGCAACTGGCCGAAAAAGTTGTGGCGGTAGAAGAGCAAATGGAACTGGCCGAAAAAGCCAGGCAGCTACTAACCCGCCTGCATATCCCTAATGCCGAAATCATCACCGGCCCGTTCACTCCGGGTTATCCTAGCTCGGGGCCGTATGATGTGATTCTTATCAATGGCGCAATTGAAGTGTTGCCCGATTCGCTTTCTGACCAACTGGCAGAAGGCGGGCGCTTGGTGGTAATACAAAATGTTGCGTTGCGCCCCGGAAAAGAAAGCGGCTTAGGCAAGGCGATGTTATATCGCAAAAGCGGAGGCAGACTGTTTAGTAAACAAGCTTTTGACGCATCGGTTCCATTGCTTCACGGGTTTGAACAAAAAAGACAGTTTGATTTTTAACAAAAATATGCTTTAAATAACTAAACTTAAGAGTGAAAAATATGACCTTGCGGATTCCTGCTACTTTTAAACACTCCTTGCTTTCAGCCATTGCTATAAGCTGTGTTTCCCTATCTCCCTTCGGCGCACATGATGCAAATGCTATGTCGCTAAAAGAAACCTTAGAAGCTGCATATGACTTTAATCCTGCGATTAAAGCTGAGCGTGAAAACCTGCAAGCTACAGACGAAGGGGTGGCCAAGGCGGTTTCGGAATTTCGCCCAACCGTGGCTATTGATTATTCGCGTGGCAGACAAAGCATTAGTTTTGCGGGTGCGCCAGAAGTATACACTGATAAAGAAAGCCGCCAAATCACTATCGATCAGCCATTATTCGATGGATTTGGATCGGTATCGCGTTTTAAGTCGGCGCGGTTTCAGGTGATGTCGGGTCGTGAACGCCTGAGTGCGGTAACGCAGGATATTTTGCTGCGTGCTGTAACCGCCTATATGGATGTGTTGCGGGATAAAGCCGTGGTAGAGCTGAGCCGTAATAATATTGGTGTGTTGAATAAGCAACTTGATGCCTCAGAAGATCGTTTTGATGTAGGAGAGGTTACTCGTACTGACGTAGCACAGTCGAAAGCCCGCGTGTCGCGCTCGGTTTCTGAAGAAGCGCAATCAGCGGGAGCGCTGGCATCTTCAATTGCGACATTCAAACGCATTGTTGGTGTCTCGCCCGAAGTGTTGGATCAGCAAAAAATGATTCCTGAGTTGCCCGCCACATTGGAGCAGGCGATTGCGATTGCATTAGAAAACAACCCTAACCTTCTGGCTACAGAATACACCAAAAAAGCTTTGAATAAGCGCGTATCGGCAGATAAGGCAGAGGTGTTGCCATCGGTGGCGCTGCAAGGTTACGTGCGCCGAGAAGAAGGAGCAGGGGTGACGGGCGGTAACGATTATGATAACGATGTGATTGCCGTGAACGTGCGTGTGCCGCTGTATCAATCGGGTGCAGAATATGCCCGTGTGCGCGAGTCAAAGCAAAATTATCATCGCGCCAAATATAATACCATCGATGCGAGTAACGAAGTGATAGAGCGCGTTACGCGGGCATGGGAAAATCTGCAATCTAGCATTGCGACTATTCAGGCTAACGAATCGGCAATTGATGCCGCAACCATTGCATTGGATGGTGTGAAGCAAGAGCAGCAATATGGCGCACGTACGGTATTGGATGTGCTTGACGCAGAGCAAGAATTGTTTTCTACGCGGGTAAATCTGGTGCGTGCACAACGCAACAAGCTTGTGGGTGCCTATGCGCTTTTGGCAGAAATGGGGCAGTTGACACCGCAATCTTTGGGATTGGATGTGGAAGTGTATCGCCCGAAAGAAAATTATGAGCGAGTGGATTTTAAACCAATTGGTTGGTAAGTAAGCATATTTGTGGCACACTGTGAATCATAACGGAAATGGAAGAATGAATGGCGAACGCCAAAGCTAAAAATGCTGATAAAGACAGCGCTGGGAGTGATGACCAGTCGATGGAAGAGATTCTTCAATCGATTCGTAAGATTATTGCGGAAGAAAACGATGAAACTGCTGAAGAAAGTACCGCACCCGCTGCCCCCACAGAGGACATAGATATGGATGATGATGAGGACGATATTTCTCTGGATACCGATGTGTTGGAATTGACCGATGCACTACAGGAAGACGGCTCGGTGGTGAATGTGAAAGATGATGTATTAGACGACATCGACGATGCCCTCACCAATGCACAACCCGAGGTTGCCACAGAAGAAAAAAATGAAAAGGCAGAAGAAAAGCCAACACCAGAAGCGCCAAAGCCAAAAGCTGCGCCTCCGGCACCGGCTGAAAAATCAGAGGCTGTTGCAGATGAAGGTTTGGCCTCTGCCATAAGCATCGCTGCATCGGCAGATGCAATGCGCGCACTCAAAACCGGCGGTAACCTTGGCGGCATGTCTTTTGTTTCAGGAGAAACCGTTGAAGGATTGGTGATGCAATTGCTGCGGCCAATGCTCAAAGAGTGGCTAGATGCGAATTTGCCTGCTATTGTACAAAAAGAAGTGCAGCGCGAAGTGCAACGTATTACTGCTTTGCTGGAGCAAGATCGTTAACCCCCACCTATCATGTGGTATAGTTAAAAATAAAGGGAACCCCCGATGAATGGCGTAATCCGTAACATTAAAATGGTCATGCTTGTTGGCACTTTTTTATCTGCACCGGCGGCCTATGCGCAGACTGATTTGCCACCGCTGCCTCCGTTGCCGACAAAAGAAGAGATGAAAAATGCTGTGTCCGAAGGCGTAGATGAAGGTATGATGTCGCTGGAAAATATCCAGTTTGATGACGAGCCAGATGATGCTCCTGCCTCTGCCGACGAAGCAGCACTGCAAGCAGAAATAGCGGCGGATATGGCCGAGGAATCTGCCTTTGACGCTGAAATGGCCGCAGAAGAAGCGGAAGCTGCCGCGAATGCCGCGCAAGAATCCGCAGACACCGCTAATGATGATATTCAACTTATTACCGCCCCCTGTGATGAAGATGAGGAAGATAAAGCAGTCTCTTTCGAAGATGAGGGGCTGGATTTGAGTGAGCCGTCAATTCTGCCACTCACAGAGGATGGTGCGGAAAATACAACATCTTCTGCACAGGCGCCGGAAGAAGCGGTGGATGATGCAGAAGACCTTACCTTGTCGCCGGCAGAAGCTGATGATGAAATAGATATGGAAATGCCACCGCTACCCGGAGAAAATGCTGCTACAACCAATGAAAATGCAGCGGCGGCTCAACAGGCAGAAGAGGAGTTGGGTGCCCCACCGCCTCTAGCCTTAGAGAGTGAGGAAGTGTTTGATTTATTTGCGCCTTCACGCCCTGCTGTGGTGGCGCCAACATTAACACAGCCACAACCACAGCCCACTCCGTCAAATGGGCAGAAGCAAACAGAAAAGCCTAAGGTCGTTAAAAAGAAAGAGCCACTGGTGAAGCTGCCAAAAGAATATCGCTTGCCAGCAAAAATTTATAAAAAAGAATATTCGCGGGATAATGGACATTTGCCCGAAGCGCGATACGAACATGAATACGACGCGCAGCTCTTTTTAGCGGCTGGCAATGATCGTGTGCAAGTCGTACGTGCCCTATTGGATACCGGACGTAGTATCGAAATGCGTAATGCCGAAGGTGATACACCGCTTGTATATGCGGTGCGCGCACGAGGGGTCAATGTGATGCGTATGCTATTGGGACGTGGTGCGAATCCAAACGCAACCAACGACCGTGGCATTACTCCACTACATTATGCCATAATTGCTAACAGCCCGATTATGGCAGATGCACTGTTGGAAATGGGCGCTGACCCTAACATGCCAGATGTAAATGGTGTCACCCCATTGATGCTTGCGTCGAATAAAAACGATGCCGCATTTACACAGTCATTGATAGAGCGCGGATCGGCGGTGAATCTGCCTTCTGCCGATGGGCGAACTCCGTTGCATGTGGCTGCCCAGACAAATAATGCGAAATCGCTGGCAATTTTAGTTAAAGCCGGCGGCGATATTAACGCACGCAACGTGAATGGTCTGACGCCACTCATGGTGGCTGCAATTTCTGGGGCTGAATCAAGCACAAATGTATTGTTGAATGCTGGCGCAGATATTTATGCGGCAGATTCATTAGGTCGCACAGCGCTTGATTTGGCACGAGGCCGTGATCACAAAGCTGTAGCTAATAGCATTATGACGTATATCGTACAGCAAGACCGCGCTGCCGCACAGATGATGCAGACCGATGTTGCTCCAGAGATTGTACCTGTAACCGTCACCCCTGCGATGTAATTGCGTTATGGGGAATAGTGTTTTTATTTCAAGCCACCCTTTGCGGTGGCTTGAATTGTATTAACTTGCTGAACTATCAATGTAATAAGGTCTAAAATGACAAAAGAATATGGTAAATCCCGTCTTCCCAGCCGCCATGTAACCGAAGGGCCAGAGCGCGCACCGCATCGCTCTTATTACTATGCAATGGGCTTGAGCGAAGAGCAGATCAATCAGCCATTGATTGGTGTGGTTACTACATGGAACGAGGCCGC
>JAKUPQ010000057.1 GCA_022450665.1 Alphaproteobacteria bacterium
CGCGCTTTTATAAATAACAAAATGGATCTCACCGCCGCAGAGGGCATAGCCGATTTGATTCATGCCGAAACTGAGGCACAACGTAAACAGGCGTTACGCATGGTCGAAGGCGAGCTTGAACAGCAATATGAAAGCTATCGCAAACAACTCCTCCATTCCATGGCGCTTGCCGAGGCCTACATAGATTTTCCAGATGAAGATATTCCCGATACTATTTATCATGAGCTAAATGCAGAGATACGAACATTACGTGATCAGTTAGCAATGCATTTGGCGGATAATCGCCGTGGAGAGCGTATTCGTGACGGGTTATATGCCGTGATTCTGGGTGCGCCCAATGCTGGAAAATCCACGCTCATGAACTATCTGGCTAAACGTGAAGTTTCTATTGTATCCCATGTGGCAGGCACTACCCGCGATGTGGTGGAAGCGCATTTATCGTTGGCAGGCTATCCGGTTATTGTTGCTGACACGGCAGGTTTGAGGGAAACACAAGATGAAATCGAGAATGAAGGTATGCGCCGCGCTTTGGCAAGAAGCCAACATGCAGACATTAAAATTGCCGTAATCGATGCCGCAACTTTACCTGTGATTGATGCCACTACGCTGTCGCAAATTGATGACAATACATTGCTGGTTATCAATAAAATTGATAGTAGTTCGCCTTTGGAATATCCTCCAGCATGGAAAAATTATACGCATATTTACCCCCTCTCTATACATAGTGGTGAAGGTGTGGATGACTTTCTCAAGTCATTAGAATGTCACATTTCTGGTCTTTTCTTTTGCGAAACATCGCCTATAATCACACGCACTCGTCATAGGCGCGCTATCGAACAATGCGTTATGCATCTGGATCGCTTTTTAGACGGTGGCCCCATAGAGCTGATTGGGGAAGAATTACGATTAGCGGTATATGCCATGGCTTCGGTCACAGGCCGCGTTGAGGTGGATGAAATTCTCGGCGAAATTTTCAGCGCATTTTGTATTGGTAAATAAGAGGCAAATCATGACAATCGCATATGATGTTATTGTAATAGGTGGCGGACATGCGGGCTGCGAAGCCGCATCTGCTGCGGCACGCACAGGTGCTAACACACTGTTTTTAACACACAAAATAGAAACCATTGGCGAAATGTCATGCAATCCTGCTATTGGTGGCATTGCAAAAGGCACTTTAGTGCGAGAAATAGACGCAATGGACGGCCTGATGGGACGTGTTATTGATCGCGCTGGTATTCACTATAAAATGCTCAACAAAAGTAAAGGCCCTGCCGTACGGGGGCCAAGAGCACAGGCCGATCGCAAACTTTACCGTCAGGCCATGCAAGAGGAAATTTTGAATCATGCGAATCTCACCACCATTGCCGATGGCGTGGAAGATTTAATTATTGAAAAATCCACCCATAATAAAAATATTGTAACAGGCGTTATCACAGCTTCAGGAACCCATTATTCAGCAAAGCGTGTGGTCTTAACCACCGGAACATTTTTACGCGGGATAATTCATTGTGGCGAAAAACGTACGCCCGCTGGTCGTGTGGGTGATGCGCCGGCAGTTGGCTTAGCTCTCGCGCTAGAAAAACAAAACTTTATGTTAGGACGCCTGAAAACCGGAACCCCTGCCCGTCTAGATGGCACAACCATTAATTGGGATATTCTCGAAGCGCAACATGGCGATGAAATACCGGTGCCGTTTTCGCATCTTACAAGCTCTATCACCCTTCCCCAAATTGCTTGCTATATTACTCATACCAGCGAAGAAACTCATGCAATTATTCGTGATAATTTGCATCGCGCTCCTATGTATTCGGGCCAGATAGAAAGCCGTGGTCCCCGCTATTGCCCTTCTATAGAAGACAAAGTAGTACGCTTTGCGGAGAAAAACAAACACCAGATTTTTCTGGAACCAGAAGGATTGGATAATGACACCGTGTATCCCAACGGCATTTCCACTTCCCTGCCCGAGGATGTGCAATGGGCAATTCTCAAAACCATTAAGGGTCTTGAGAATGCACGTATGATCCAACCAGGATATGCCATAGAATATGATTATGTAGATCCTCGCGAATTAAAGCCCACTTTAGAGACCAAAAAAGTCACAGGGCTATATTTTGCCGGACAAATTAATGGCACAACCGGCTATGAAGAAGCCGGAGCGCAAGGCTTGGTTGCCGGTGCCAATGCAGCATTGGCGGCTCACAATAAGGCACCACTGATTATAGATCGCGCTGATGCATATATTGGAGTAATGATTGATGATTTGATTACGCATGGCACAAGTGAGCCTTATCGTATGTTCACCTCACGCTCCGAATATCGTCTCAGCCTGCGCCCAGATAATGCCGATTTACGGCTGACTCCTAAAGCAATGGAATATGGCTTAGTTGGGCAAAAACGCGCCGATATTTTCTGCAAAAAACTCACCTCTTTAGATAAAGCGCGGATATTGATGCGTGAATTATCTATGACACCTAAAGCTGCAGAAGCACATAAAATTAAGATAAATCAAGATGGTGTGCGCCGCACTGCTATGCAACTTCTGGCGTATCCAGATATTGACTTCCCTGCCCTCATTGCCCTATGGCCAGAGCTGGCTAGCCTATCGAATGAAGTCAAAGAACAGTTGGAAATTGAGGCGACCTATGCCGGATATCTGGAGCGCCAAGAGTCAGAAATCCGGGCTTTCAAGCGCGAAGAATCCCTCACCATTCCGGAAGATTTTGACTATAGAAACCTAAGCTCCCTCTCTAACGAGATTAAAGAAAAATTGGTTGCGGCTCAGCCAGCAACCATTGGAGCAGCGAGCCGTATTCCTGGAATGACACCCGCTGCGGTTTCTACACTGATGGCGCATATTCATCATTACCATTTAACAAAAAACACCTCTCACGTTGCTTAAAATCTGGTAAATTACTTATAGGCTGTTTCACGTGAAACAATCCGAAGATATATACAATAGAATTCAGCAAATAACTCCTGTTTCACGTGAAACAATGGACAACTTAATTTGTTACCATGATTTACTAATTAAGTGGCAGACCAAAATTAATTTGATCAGCCCTAAAACTATACCTGACATATGGGAAAGACATTTTTTTGATTCGGCGCAACTTTTTCAGTTGCTTTCTTGCAAAGATAAGTCTATTTTCGATATTGGAAGTGGCGCTGGTTTTCCAGGTTTAGTACTTTCTATGTTGGGTGCATCGCAAATAAATCTTTTTGAAAGCGATCAACGTAAATGCATATTCCTTTCGGAAGTTGTTCGACAAACAAAAACCTCCGCAAAAATATATAACAAACGTATTGAACGCATCCCTTCAATGAAAGAAGCCGCAGTTGTTACTTCCAGAGCCTGTGCATCGTTAGATATGCTCTTCGATTATGCATACCCCCATTTGGCTCCAGATGGGCAATGCCTGTTTTTAAAGGGCAGGGGAGCAGAAGAAGAGATTTCTGTAGCACAGCGCCGTTGGATGTTTCACGTGGAACATACACCCAGCATTACCGATGCTGAGGGATGTGTTTTGCAAATCAAAGACCTCCGCCCCCGATAGGGTCAGGATTCTTTGTTATTTGTTAGGGGCTTATATGACGCGCATCTTGGCTATTGTAAACCAAAAGGGCGGCGTGGGCAAAACCACCACTGCCGTTAATCTTGCTACAGCCATGGCTGCTGTGGGCAAGCGTGTTTTGTTGTTAGATCTTGACCCTCAGGGCAATGCCAGTACAGGATTTGGCTTCAGCAACAAACAGCGCGACCTAACCAGCTATGATTTGCTGGTTGGCACCGCCACTATCGAACGCGCTGCCTTAGCCACAAAAGTTCCTAATCTTGCACTTATACCCACCACTATGGACCTTGCAGGCGCCGAATTGGAATTAGTGAACGAAAAGCAGCGGGATACCCGCTTGAAAAACGCGCTTAGAAATGGCTTAGATAACTACGATTATGTTCTGATTGATTGCCCTCCATCCTTAGGTTTGCTTACACTTAACGCTTTAGTAGCTGCTGATTCCGTGCTTATTCCATTGCAGTGTGAATTTTATGCATTAGAGGGGTTAAGCCATCTTTTAAAAACCATTGAGTTAGTGCAAACCCGCCTAAATCCAGATTTGGACATACAGGGTATAGTGCTCACGATGTATGATCGTCGCAACAAGCTCACCGAACAAATTGAGTCAGATGTACGCGAATTTTTAGCCGATTTAGTCTATGAAACGACCATACCACGTAATGTACGCATTTCTGAGGCGCCATCCCATGGCAAACCCGCCTTGCTTTACGACCTTAATTGCACTGGATCACGCGCTTATGTGAAGCTTGCAAGTGAAGTATTGAAGCGCGAAAAAAATCTGCCGCCAAATAAAAATGCGGCATAAGATATATTGAGAAATTTGGAGAAAACACATGAACGCAACTAAACAAAAAGGATTGGGCAGGGGGCTTTCTGCGCTTATGGGCGAGGAGGGTGATACGCCCGTTTCACGTCAAACAAATACCAATCAATCCAAAAACAGCAATAACTACAACGAACTACCTATTTCTGCCCTTAAGCCAGGCAAATACCAACCCAGATCACATTTTAAACTTGAGCAATTGCAAGAACTTGCAGATTCGATAGCCCATAATGGCATCATGCAGCCTATCTTAGTGCGCCCTGTTGATAACCACGGTAATTATGAAATTGTGGCGGGAGAGCGCCGTTGGCGCGCCGCGAAACTTGCGGATTTAACACAGGTGCCGGTGATCATCCGTGAGCTTTCTGACAAACTGGCGCTAGAGCTTGCCATTGTTGAAAATATACAACGTGCCGATTTAAGCCCCGTAGAAGAAGCGGCTGGTTATCAACGGCTTATGGATGAATTTGACTACACACAGGAAGAACTGTCTGAAACCGTAGGTAAAAGCCGCAGCCATGTTGCCAACTTGTTGAGATTGCTCAATTTACCCATAGAAATCAAAGATATGCTCGATCGCGGAGATATTACTATGGGGCATGCGCGTGCATTGCTCGGTAATAAAGATGCGATCACGATGGCCGAAGAAATTATCCGCAAAGGGCTGAATGTACGCCAAACCGAAGCTTTAGCTCGTCGCGACCCTAATAAACCTATAGGGCGCCCCCGTAAAGGCTCTATATCTGCACCGCATAGCGCAGCTCCCGGCCAAAACCAAGGCCCTAAAGATCCCGATATTATCGCTCTGGAGGATACCTTATCCGAAAATCTTGGCTTAAAGGTGAGTATAGACGACCATGGCAGCAACGGACTCATCAGCATTCAATATTCCACGCTAGAACAGTTGGATGACATTTTGAGACGCATTGGCGGTAGCATTTAACCGCATGTTACGCCGATTTACGGTGCTTATAAAGCAGGGCTAATATTTGAGTCGTGTAGTGCTGTAGTTGGGCTTCAGGATCGCTCCCTGTGGTTTTACATGCTTGCTCGGCCTTAGTCAGCATCAGCATAGCCTCCTCCAAAGTCGTCAGGCTCCATAAACCAAGCTGCCTCCGCATGTTATCTACCTGTTTAAAAAATATCTTTGGCTTGGCCTCATTTATCACCTGATCTGCAGTTATACGCTGCTTACGCATGGTTGCAGACATCATATGCAAACGCAAAAAACTTCGTTGCAGGGCGCGTAGTATCTGAATAGGCTGAGTGTTTTCATGCAGAAGCTTTTGCATAACGCGATCAACACCGCGAATATTGCCTAAAGCCAGGGCATTACATAAATCGTCTAGTGTCAGTTCTGCACTATTTCCTACTAAATCAATGGCTTCCTCTAATGTAAGCTGTCCAGATTCATCGCAATACAGCACAATTTTTTCAAGCTCGCCACGGGTAAGCCTTCTATCACTGCCCAAATTAGCTGCAAGATACAGCACTACTTCACGATCACAGCGAATATTTGCGGCATTTAGCGTTTGCTTGATCATAGTATCCAACTGATAATTCTCATCTTTATAGCAAGGCAGTGCAGCGAGTTTGGCATGTTTCTCAAAATAAGCGCGCAAGTCAGAACGGGCAGCTAATTCCCCCGCCGTAACCAATAGATAGGCCTCTGGTAGTGCATCAGCGTTGTAGATTTCAGCCAACACCGCTTTTGCCGATTCTCCAGAAACCGAAAGCCGCACTAAACGACGGCCTCCAAGCATATTAAATGCAAACAGCTCGTCATAAAGCAGTGTAGGCTCGGTTTTGAGGCTTTCATCACTTATTTCAACGCAGGAAAACGGATCTTTAGGATCGTCCACCACTTGGCTGGCGATGGCGGCAGCATGTTCACGAACCTGCCCTTCATCCGCGCCGTAAATCAGCGTTCCAACGCAGGATTTTGCGGGAGATTTGATATGCGCCGCAATGGTTTTTCCTGTAAGCTTCATAAATAATACTGCAATGATACTAAAGGGTTATTTGCGAGCGCCTTGCTTGTAATGCTTGGCAAAATATGCAATGAGCCGTAGCTTGTAATCTTCGCTCAATTCGATCAAAGCACGATCTACGGCATCCTTTTCAGCGATATATCCGGCAAATTTCTCCGGTGCATTATAAAAGCTTGCCGTACGCCGCAACGTGCCTTTGCTTAGCACTTCACCGGTTTGTGCGTCTTTCAGGCGATAGGGCGAATTTAACATGATGTTATAGCGCGCAATAGAGCCATCCTGCTCAATCACCACAGCATCACGCTTGGTAGCCACGCTAAACTCTAAGCGAAAAGATTTTTCATATAGGGATGGACTCGAATCCGGGTTGAGCCTGTCTTCCAGTGCATTTTCCAATTGCTGTCCAAGCGCACCGGAGTTTTGCGATAAATGGATCGCCGATAAATAAGTGCTAACTTCGATATTCAAGTCGCTATTCGTACCGTAAACCGGCGTGAAACCGCAGCCACCAAGCCATAAAACCGCAGCCAGCCCTGCCAAGAAATAACGCATCACTTAACCACCACATTTACAATACGGTTGGGCACAACAATAGTTTTAACCACTTGTTTGCCTGAAATTGCAGTTTGTACATTCTGCTCTGCCAAGGCAGTTTTTTCGGCAATTTGCTTGTCAATGTCCCGTTGCATCTGAATGGTAGCCCGCAATTTTCCATTCACCTGTACGGCTATGGTCACGGTATCTTCAATCACCAATTGCTGATCAAATTCCGGCCACGGGCGGCTGGCGATAAGGTCGCTATGCCCTAAATCACTCCATAGGGTTTCTGCCAAATGGGGCATGAATGGGGCTATAAGATGCAGCAAAGTCTCTAAGGCTTCTTGCATAACAAATTTTTGTTCCGCAGTTTCTGTAGACACTTCTGCCAGTGCATTGGATAGCTCACGAATACGCGCAACGGCTTTATTGAAATGGTAATTATCAATATCCTCTGCCACATGCTTAATGGTTTTATGCACCTGCGCACGAATTTCGCTAAGGGCTGGGCTAAGCTGCTGGGGCAGGGCGTGTTTATCTTGGGCGCCAACTATTGCTTTATGCTGCTGTACGAGCCTGTATAGGCGGTTTATATAACGCCAAGCACCATCAATCCCTGCATCACTCCATTCGAGATCGCGTTCCGGCGGGCTATCGGACATCATGAATAAACGCGCCGCATCTGCACCGTAGGTTGCTATAATATAGCGCGGATCTACGGTGTTCTTTTTGGATTTACTCATTTTAATCGAGCGCCCTACCGTTACCGGCGTTCCGGTTTCGGTAACATGCCACAAACCCTGAGCAGATTTTTGCACCTGCGAGGGCTCTAACCAATTGCCTTTATTGTCTTTATAGGTTTCATGACAAATCATACCCTGCGTGAACAGTCCTTTAAACGGCTCTTTAACCTTGGTGTAGCCAAGCTTACCGAGAATTCGGGTAAAAAAGCGCGCATATAGCAAGTGCAACACGGCATGTTCAATCCCGCCAATATAGCGGTCTACAGGCATCCAATAGTCTGCCGCATCGCGGTCTATACCTTTCTTAGCGCGAGGAGAGCAATAGCGAAGAAAATACCAGGAAGATTCAAAGAATGTATCAAACGTATCGGTTTCACGTGTTGCTTTATTTCCGCATTGCGGGCAATCAACATGCTTCCATGTGGGATGCTTATCCAGCGGATTGCCCGGAGTATCAAAGTTTACATCTTTGGGCAAAGTTACGGGTAGTTGTGCATCGGGCACAGGAACAATATCACAATCATCACAATAGATAATCGGGATCGGGCAGCCCCAGTAGCGCTGACGGGAAATTCCCCAGTCGCGCAGGCGGAAATTGATTTTTCGCTCGCCTTTATTTGCGGCTTGCAATGCATCAATAGCCTTGGTTTTAGCCTCATTTACCGGTAAGTCATTGAGAAAATCCGAATCTATGGCCTGTCCCTCGCCGGTATAGGCTTGCTGCTGTACATCAACTCCTTCCGGCGCGCTGATAACCTGTCGAATAGGTAAATCATATTTGCTGGCAAAAGCATGATCACGCTCATCATGGGCAGGACAGCCAAATACCGCCCCTGTGCCATAATCCATCAGCACAAAATTAGCGACATACACCGGATAGCTTTCGCCAGTAAAAGGATGCTCCACACTCAAGCGTGTGCGATAACCTTTTTTATCTGCTTTTTCTATCGCTTCTTCGCTGGTGCCTAAGCTTTCACATTCTTTTATGAATGCGGCCAGTTTCGGGTCTGATTGGGCTTCTTGCGCGGCTATAGGGTGATTGGCTGCCACAGCGAGAAACGCCATACCAAAGAGCGTATCAGGGCGGGTGGTGTAGACACTGATTCGGGTATCACTGTTTTCCACATCAAAATGCACGATTGCTCCTTCGGAGCGGCCAATCCAGTTTTCTTGCATCAGGCGCACACGATCCGGCCACTCTTGCAATGACTCTAAGCCTTCCAGCAATTCATCGCCATATTGCGAAATGGGTAAAAACCATTGTGACAACTGTTTGCGCTCCACCGCCGCGCCAGAGCGCCAACCACAGCCATCAATCACCTGCTCATTAGCCAATACGGTATGATCTACCGGATCCCAGTTCACCCAACTTTCCTTACGATAGGCAATGCCCTCGCGCAACATCTCTAAAAAAAAGCGCTGCTCATGCTGATAATAATCGGCATCGCAAGTGGCAATTTCCCGACCCCAGTCATAAGACACGCCTATGGATTTAAGCTGCTCTCGCATGGCATCGATATTACTATACGTCCATGCGCTGGGATGCGCATTATTTTGTATTGCTGCGTTTTCTGCAGGCAAACCGAATGCATCCCACCCCATTGGGTGCAGCACATTAAAGCCCTGCGCACGTTTGAAGCGCGCCGTAACATCGCCCAAAGTATAATTGCGTACATGCCCCATATGGATACGCCCGGACGGATAGGGAAACATCTCCATCACATAAAATTTCGGCTTATCGCTTTTTTCAGTAGCTTCAAATAGCTGCTTTTTTTCCCATTGCTGTTGCCAATGACTTTCGGATTCACGGAAATTATAGCGAGTATTTTGTGAGTCGCTCATGAGCGCACCTCTTCAAACAATAAGATAGTTTAACGCTTTGATTTAACGCGTAGTTCGCGGGCTTGTGTCAAAATTGTATCTTCAAGCTTACGTGCGAGCTCCGCATTCACTGGTCGATCATGCCATTGACGATTTTCATCCTGTGCCTGCTTATGCACTGTTACTTTGATTGCATCGGTACGTAATGAACGATCGAGTATCAGTGCCGTGATTTTAAAGCGTTCGCCAGGGGTTTTTGGATCTTCGTACCAGTCAGTAAGAACTACACCGCCAAAAGGATCGGCAGAGGTGATTGGCATAAATGTGAGGGTGTCGAGGGTGGCGCGCCATAAAAAGCTATTCACCCCTATCGGCGAATTACCACCCCCATCATTGTCGGAATCATCCCCGCCAAAAAGCTTAATGCCTCCTTCGCCGGTGAGTTTACCGTTGCGGGTTTCTCGTGCCATTTCAGGATCTACGGGGTAATCGGGCACGTCGTCGCGTTTTGTACCCGCCCCGCAGCTGGTAAGTATCAGCAATGACAAGCCAAAGGAAAGAATAGAGGATAGGCGGAAAATGTTATTCACAGGAAACTCGCTATATAATAATGCAGTTATGTAATCTGGCATAAAAATAGGGGCTTTGCCCCGTTATGACAAGTAATAATGGAATATGCACAAAAAAAGGCGATACCCTAAGGTATCGCCCTTCTTTTGTATTATGTAGTTTCAGCTTAGAAAGCGAGCTGAGTACCTACGATGAATACGGTACCGTCATTGTCGCCAAGAAGCGCGTTACCGTTGTAATCAAAGAGGCTAACTTCTGCGTATGGGGTCATACCAGGAGCTACAGCATAGTCAACACCGAACGAAAGATTTTCGAACTCGTTGTCACCGCCAACTACTTCAATTTCACTGTCGAGCCAGCTTACGCTTGCGCCGAATGCACCGAAGTCATACGCAGCACCAACGGTCCAGAAGTCACCGTCGCCAGAAGCTGCACCTTCGATGTCACCCCAAGAACCAGCAAGGCTGAATCCAGCAAGGCCAACGCTTGCACCCAAAGCATAAGCTTCGAGATCGTCGCCACCAGCAGTTGCATCACCGTATTCACCAGTTGCGGACAAGCCTAAAGCAACTTGGTCGAACTGACGGTTATAGGTAAGACCACCAGAGAACACGTCTTCGTAACCAACACCCAGGCCGGCTGCGGTGAACGCAGGGTTTGCACCAACGCCAACACCAAAGGTGTCTTGGCCGCGTGCATCGGTATCAGGAGTGTAGCTCAAGCCGAGTTGCAGACCGGAGAAAGAAGGAGAATAATAGGTGATCTTGCCAGCATTCTCGGTTTCACCAGGTGTGGTGGAGCCGCCATGCGAAACAGGCAGGTCAGGACGAATAATGAAGTTGCCGGTTGGCGCCATTACGAAACGGAACCAGTCACCGTCGATACCACCGGTAGCGCGAGCGATGGTGGAAGCATCAACTTTAAGTGCGGTAGCAGCATCGGTATTGGTACCAAGCTCAAAACGACCCCACATGCCGTCCATGTACACATAGGTACGGTCAGCATTTTCGCCGGAATTGGTGGAATCGAGGGTAGCATCAGCTTCCAACTCAACTACTGCACCATAACCTAGACCTGCGTCGGTTTTGCCATCTACAGAGAAGTGAATCTCGGTGTCATTGCGGAAACCATAGTCGTTGCTACCAGCAGGAGCTTGGTCTTCATCAACTTGAACGGCTTGGAAATCAATAAATCCACCAACAGTAACGCGAGGAGCGTCTGCGGCAGCTACGCTAGCAAAGCTGACTGCGCCAAGAATGGCGGTCGTGCCCAGAAGAAGTTTCTTCATAACTTACATCCCATAATTAAATTTTAAAATCAAAGCCCGTGGGCTTTTCTTAAATCTGTCAGACGGAACTGCCCGTCTGATCTCATACACTTTTTAACGCTCCTGATGATAATCGCAAGCCGTAAAGACATATTCACCCCTCGCAAATAGGCTTTTTAATATCGCTGTTGCATATTGGCCACAATCTGGCTTTTGCCACCACTTTTTCAATCATATACAACATATAGCATTTTACGCTATCCGCTTTAATGCATATAGTATGCTATACGTGTTATGCCTATTCATTATCCTCTTGCTTCTATTAAACAGAGCAATAACAGTTACAGCCAATCATGGGTTGCGGATATATAAAAACAAAAAGATGAGGTGGCCATGGACAACGATATTACTATTAACCTGAACACCCTGCGCGAGCGTATGCAATCAGCTGGCGGCGCTTCGCTGATGGCTAAAAAAGATACGCAGCTGGTGGCAGTGAGCAAAGGCCAGTCTTTTGAGAAAATTACCGATGCCCTGAAAGCAGGGCAACGTATATTTGGTGAAAACCGTATACAAGAAGCACAAGAGAAGTGGCCTGCGCTGCGCAAGGACTATCCCGACATTACGCTGCATTTGATTGGCCCATTGCAGAGCAACAAGGTTAAAGAAGCTGTCGCGCTGTTTGATGTCATTCAAACGCTTGATCGTCCTAAACTCGCCGATGCATTGTCTAGCCAGCTTGAAGGCACTTCACGCCGAATCGCATGTTTTATACAGGTGAATACGGGCGAAGAGCCGCAAAAATCCGGTATTATGCCTAGAGATCTGGGCGAATTTCTTGCCTATTGCCAAAATAAACATGCGTTAGATATTGTAGGGCTGATGTGTATTCCACCACAGGATGAGTCAGCGGCATTGCATTTTGGTCTGCTGCAGAAACTTGCCTTGCGCTACGGTTTGAGCAAATTGAGTATGGGAATGAGTGGGGATTTTGAAACTGGTATTCGCTTTGGTGCCACTCACATACGTGTGGGCACGGCGCTGTTTGGCGAACGCGGCTACGCCTGACTAGCCTTCCAGATCCATGGCGAGTGCGAGATTCTGCAGTTTATCCATATTTTGTGCTTGCTGATATTGTTGTGCGGCGTTTTCCATCGCTCCCAGCTGATACATGGCGCGAGAATCCTTTGCCTTTGACGGGGCATCCAACATTGCAGGCGCTGCTCCATGTTGAGCCAGAAGAAGTGCGGCAGCTTCTTGCTCCGTAAGTTCCTGAGCCGCTTCGACGGGTGCAGAGGGTATATCAGCGATGGCAGCGGCCATTTGCCCTACCGGATCAGCGGCAGATAATAGATCTTTTGGATTCACATGCTGAACAGAGGCTACACTGACCTCGGCATTTTCTGCCAGCCCCATGGCAATTAAAGCGTGGTCGCCAGCGTCTTTGCCGGTTTCGTATTCAATGGCTGCATTAATGGCCGATGCACCGAATCCGATAACCCCGCCAAGCACTGCTCCACCCAGCAAGCGGGGGCCAATGCCGATTTCATCTCCGGTTACTGCTCTGTAAATAGTGGACACAACAGGTATATGTTGCAGGGGATTGATTAAATCGAGCAAATCGCCAAACGTGAAGCCATCGCGCCCCCAAAACCCTGTTTCTCCGCCTTCTTCGGTATTGCCTTTGCCCAGATGTGCAGCCCCTGCAGTAGTGGTGGGGGCTGGATTGGTGGCTTGCGGCATGACGCGCCCCACCGTTATATTGCGCTCTGTATGCGGGCTGGGGCGCGGGACATTACGATTGGGGGTAATGACCACCTGTGGGTAATTTTCCGTCGAATTCTGTATAGCCATCTGCTTACCTTAATTCTGATTATCCGCCTAGTTTTGCCTGTATGGCATAGCTGCGGTTATTATCTAAGATATTAGCAAATGTCGTGCCATAATTAAAAAGCTATATTTTACAATCACAAAAACAAACAAC
>JAKUPQ010000058.1 GCA_022450665.1 Alphaproteobacteria bacterium
AATGCAATCGCCACCTCGCCCTACTATTCACCCGACGGTAATATAATTGTTTTCAATTCCGACCGTGGCGGCTCTCAGCAGCGTTATGTGATGGATGCCAATGGCGGCAATGTAAAACGCATCAGCTTTGGCGATGGCCAATACGGCACTCCCGTATGGTCTCCCCGTGGCGATGTAATTGCCTTCACCAAAATGAAAGGCGGCCAATTTTATATTGGCGTCATGAAAACCGATGGTAGCGCAGAAAAAATGCTCACCAATAGCTGGCTTTCTGAAGGCCCCACATGGTCACCTAATGGCCGTGTGATTATGTTTGCACGCGGTGAACGCTCTACACGTAATGCCGCAGGTAAATCGCGCATATATTCTGTTGATTTAACAGGAAGAAATTTGCGTGAAGTGATTACCCCGATTGATGCCTCCGATCCGGCATGGTCCCCTTTACTGCATATGTGATGTTGCATTTTTGAATCACTGTGGCGAATTAAAAACACAAACAGGAGCTATAAACGCGTTTACAGTTGAAAATTACGGGGAATTTGATAGTTCAATATCTCCAGCTTTTTTGTAGCAGTAGGCGAAAATGAAATAGCTCACAAATAGCTGTATAGATACAGCTGGTGACAGGACACGGAATAGCACGTGTAGAAACAACAACTTTTGTCTTATAAATTTGGAGAAGAAGAATGAAGAATTTAAAACTTTTAGCCATGCTTTCGGCTTTGACCATGGTGGCAGCATGCGAAACTGCACCTATTGACGATACAACCCTGAACGCAAGTGGCAACACTGGCGCTAACAGCGGAATGAACGACGGCATGATGACTTCTGGCAGTGTTCGCCCTGGATCGCAAGACGATTTAGAGCAAAACGTTGGTGACCGCGTATTCTATGGTTACGACAGTTCTGTATTGACCTCAGAAGGCCAAAACACCCTCGAGCGTCAAGCTGCCTGGTTGAAGCAATATCCTTCTGTTAACGTTACCGTTGAAGGCCACGCTGATGAGCGCGGCACCCGCGAATACAATATTGCACTCGGCGAGCGTCGTGCTAATGCTGCGAAAAACTACCTCGTAAGCCTTGGTGTAGACAGCAGCCGCCTGAGCGTTGTTAGCTATGGTAAAGAGCGTCCGGCCGTTCTCGGTTCTACCGAAGATGCCTATGCACAAAACCGTCGCGCTGTAACCGTTGTAGAATAAGCAACCGCTTAGTTACAGCCATAAGGCATATAAAAGCCCCACCCTAATTTGGGTGGGGCTATTTATATATTATAAACCAGATAATGTACTCTTCTGATGACAGCTTCCTTACCCAAAACTTTATTAGCCTATGCTACGTTTAAATCGCGACTAGTAGCCTATGTTATTGATATTATTATCATTACGATTTTATATATTGTTCTAACATTTATCAGTATGTTAATGTTTATACCCAATTCTGGTATTACTTCCTCTTATACGCCGGCACCTACACAATTGCGCATAATAGAATTCACGGGACTTATTATATTTGCGTTATATTTTACTATTATGCATGGAATTTTTAACGCCACCATTGGTAAGGCAATAATGAAAATTCGTGTGCGCAAATATGACATGAGCCATATTGGAGTATTTGAAGCCTTTTTACGTGTGGTACCGCTGTTAATTCTCGAAACAACTCGCATTACATTTACTCAGGGTGGTGCATTACATTTCATCATTATGATGGGCTTTCTAATTTATTGTGTCACATCAATCATCTTTATCTTTCGCGACACACATAACCGCGCCGTGCATGACATGCTTGCCAGTACTATTGTAATTAAAAAACACTGATCCAATGCTTTTGTCGCCTTGAATTTTTATGCTATCCGCGCATAATGCAAGGCAATAAATATTTATAAAGGCAATGCCATGCGAGCTTCATTATTATTTCTTTCCACCGCACTCATCTCTACTAATTTAATTATAGCACCCGCTCAGGCACAAACCGTACCCGCCGCGAACGAAAATCGCGCCGCCATTGCGCGCATGGAGGTACGGTTCTCTGCACTTGAAGAACGACTGCGCCAAATGCAAGGCAAAATAGAAGAAGTAGATTTCGAAAATCGACGTCTGCGCGAAAAACTCGATTTATTTCAACAAGATGCCGAGTTGCGCTTTAGCGATTTAGAGGGCGGCGTTGCACCCAACTCAAGCGTTACCCCAGTAACGCCCGAAGCAGCACCAAAACCTACCCCCTCCCTTACACCTGCCCCTCAGCCCACACAGGCTGCGACTGCTTCGCCAGATAAGCAAGTGTTGCGTATGCCTGATAGAAATAAAAATTTCGACACTTCCCGCGAGCATTATAACTATGCTTTCCGTTTGCTCAACCAAACCCAGTATGCCGAAGCGGGTGAGAGCTTTGAGTCGTTTATCCAGAACTACCCAAGCGATCCGCTGTTAGGTAATGCCTATTACTGGGCAGGCGAAACATATTATGTACGCCAAAATTACGTACAGGCCGCAGATTACTTTCGCCGTGGCTATGAAGCGCTCCCGACCGGCCCTAAAGCCGGCGACAATCTGCTAAAGCTGGCGATGTCACTATCTGCACTCGACCGTAATACCGAGTCCTGTGTGGTGTTGAAACAAGTCACCGCAAAATTTGGTGGCAACTCCTCAACTTTGCGCAATAAATCGGAAACTGAGCGCAACCGGATTGGTTGCCGCTAATGGCAAGGCAGCTACCGCCGCTGAATGCTGCTTCGTTTGCAGCGCAAATGCAGGCGTTACTGCCAACCCCTCCCCCTCATATTGCCGTAGCAGTTTCGGGTGGCGCAGATAGCATGGCGCTATGCCTATTGGCACATGCATGGTCAAAGAGCCAAGGCATACACCTCACTGCATTAACGGTAGACCATGGCTTACGTAACGATTCAGCCACTGAGGCCGCACAGGTACATAGCTGGTTAAAAGCGCACAATATTGCTCATGAAATTTTACACTGGAACGGCGATAAACCCAGCGCCAATATTCAGGCCGCCGCCCGCAATGCACGCTATGGCTTGCTGGAAGACTGGTGTACCACACATCGCGTAACGCATTTACTTTTGGGTCACCATATAGATGATCAAGCCGAAACATTCCTCATTCGCCTTGGTCGTGGCAGTGGCGTGGATGGCCTCAGCGCCATGCAGCCTGTGGTGCATCGCGGTAGCTTGCAGCTACTGCGCCCTTTGCTCTATACCAGCAAAGCGCAACTCATTACCTATATGCAGGAAAACAACCATGAATGGGCAGAAGACCCAAGCAATACGGATGCAAAATATACTCGCAGCCGCATACGCAAAGTGATTCCACAATTAGATGCCGCCGGAATTTCAACCGCAACATTGGCCGATACTGCTCAACGTATGCAGCGCGCCCGCGATTATTTACACCAGCAGACCCAACGTGCCGCTAATGACTGCATTATAGTGCATCCCGCCGGCTATTTACTGCTGGATTACACCTTGTTTTATCAATTGCACGACGAAATTGCCCTCCGTGTTTTGACGCATTGCTTAAAACTTATGAATGGCGAAGGGTATCGCCCACGGTTTTCGGAATTAAATGCTTTGTTTAGCGCGCTCGATACTATCCGCACCCTTGCCGGATGCAAATTTGAACCCGCCGGCGATAAATTATTAATTTTACGCGAAGTGGCCGCCGTAGCAAAGCCGCACCCTGCAAGCTGCGGCAGTTGGGTGTGGGATCACCGTTTTAAAATACATATCTCACAGCAAAGTGCAGCCACGATTGGTGCAGTTGGCAAAGACGGCTACGCCCATCTGCGTCAGGAAACACCTGAGAATGCTGCCCTTAACACCTTGCCAAAAACGGCCATTTTAAGCTTGCCGGCAATTTGGCATCTTGAAAAGCCGATAGCCGTACCCCATATCGATTATAGTGATAGCAATAATAATGATATCCCTACCCACGCAATCCGTATTGACCGCCTTGGCCACCTCGGATATACCTAACTTTCTGGAACTTTTCTAAAGAGCGAGGCGACCTTGCAACAAAATACAAGAAACATCATTGTTTGGGCTGTAATTATCCTGTTTATGGTTGTCGCCGCGCAAGCATTTTTAGGCAGTATCGACCCTCGCCAACGTCAAGAAGTAAGCTTTTCTGACTTTTTGCGCGATGTGGAGCAAGGTTCTGTTAATTCGGTAGAACTGCGTGAAGATGTGATTTATTCCGAATACGGGAATAGCAGCCTTTATGTCACCTATGCCCCTAACTACCCTGAGCTGATTAGCACGTTGCGCGAGCATAACGTAAAAATCAAAGCCCTGCCCGATGAAAAAGGTGGCTTCTTATACTCCGTATTAAGCTTCTGGCCAATCTTCCTGATTTTGGGCTTCTGGTATTTTATGATGCGCTCCATGAGCGCAGGTGGCCGTGGCGCCGGTGGTGCCATGGGATTTGGCAAGAGCCGCGCACGCTTGCTTAACGAAAACAACGAACGCGTTTTGTTCGATGACGTTGCTGGTATTGACGAAGCCAAAGAAGAACTTACCGAAATTGTGGATTTTCTGAAAGATCCGGCTAAATTCCAACGCCTAGGCGGAAAAATTCCTAAAGGTTGCTTGCTTGTAGGCCCTCCTGGCACGGGTAAAACCCTGTTGGCGCGTGCGATTGCAGGAGAAGCAGGCGTACCGTTTTTTAGTATTTCTGGATCGGACTTTGTGGAAATGTTCGTTGGCGTAGGCGCTAGCCGTGTGCGTGATATGTTCGAGCAAGGCAAAAAGAACGCCCCCTGCATTATCTTTATTGATGAGATTGATGCCGTAGGCCGCGCCCGTGGCGCTGGCATGGGCGGCGGCAACGATGAGCGCGAGCAGACACTTAACCAGTTACTCGTAGAAATGGATGGTTTTGAATCGAATGAAGGCGTGATCCTGATTGCCGCAACCAACCGTCCCGATGTGCTGGATAACGCATTATTGCGCCCCGGTCGTTTTGACCGCCAGATTCAAGTGCCGAACCCTGACATTGCAGGACGCACAATGATTTTGGAAGTTCACTTGAAAAAAGTGCCCAAAGGTCCTGATATCGAAGCCCGCACAATTGCCCGTGGCACACCCGGATTTTCTGGTGCTGATCTTGCCAACTTAGTGAACGAAGCAGCATTACTTGCTGCGCGGCGCGGTAAAAAAGTCGTGACCATGAAAGAGCTGGAGGAAGCCAAAGACAAAGTAATGATGGGCTCTGAGCGCAAGACCATGGTAATGAGCGAAGAAGAAAAGAAACTCACCGCATATCACGAAAGTGGCCATGCGGTAGTGGCTATTCACATGCCCGGCTCCGATCCTATTCACAAAGCCACTATTATTCCGCGTGGCCGTGCATTGGGCATGGTGATGCGACTGCCCGAAGGTGATAAACTTTCCGTTACCCGCCAAAAAATGCATTCCGATTTAGCAGTGGCAATGGGTGGCCGGGTCGCGGAAGAACTGGTCTTTGGCTACGATCATGTTACCAGCGGCGCATCGTCTGACATTCAACAAGCCACACGCATGGCAAAAGCCATGGTTGCCCAATGGGGTATGAGCGACAAAGTCGGCCCTATCTATTATGGTGAAGATCAGCAAGAAAACTATCTTGGTGGGGGGGATGGCACTACCCGCAACGTGTCAGGCAGCACTAAATCGGTGATTGATGCAGAAATCAAACGCATCATCGAAGAAGCCTATGAACGCGCCAAAAAGACACTGCAAGATAACTATAAAGAGTTGGAAACACTTGCAGAAGGTCTGCTGGAATATGAAACGCTGACCGGCGATGAAATTACTCAGCTATTGGCCGGAGAAACGCTGGTGCGTGAACCGGAGGAATCCATCCAAAAATCCACCAAGAAATCCTCTGTTCCCTCCCGCCGCAAAACGGTGATAGGCGGCCTGGAAACCGAAACCGATAGCGATCCGGTGGCTGAAGATGCGCAGGAAGAAAAAGACGCGCTGCATACACAAGGGGAAACCAGTGATGACACAGCGGATAACGATGGTGATGTGGATAACGATGGTGATGCCTCAAAATCCAAACCATTAGCCTCTAAGAAAAAAACTTCTGTTCCAAGCCGCAAAACCAAAACGTCCACTGACGAGGAAGCATAAGGCATTGCATGGCGCGTAAATATTTTGGAACCGATGGCATACGCGGCACTGCCAATATTACACCCATGACAGCCGAAGTTGCCCTTAGGGTTGGGATGGCCGCCGGACGTGAATTGCTGCATGGTGAACCACCGCATCGCGTGGTAATTGGCAAAGACACGCGCTTATCAGGTTATATGATCGAAAGCGCGTTAATGGCGGGTTTTTTATCCGTGGGTATGGAAGTATTTTTAGTAGGCCCACTGCCTACTCCCGCTATTGCCATGCTTACCCGATCCATGCGCGCAGATTTGGGCGTGATGATTACCGCCTCGCACAACCCTTTCCCTGATAACGGTATTAAACTCTTTGGCCGCGATGGATACAAACTTTCCGACGAACAGGAAATGGCTATCGAAGCTCATATGGATGATGCTAAATTCGAACTGGCTGATTCCCCGCATATAGGGCGTGCAAAGCGACTAGATGATGCCCGTGGCCGTTATATCGAACATGTAAAAAGCACCTTTCCAAAGCGATTTAACCTCGATGGATTAAAGGTGGTGATTGATTGCGCCAACGGTGCAGGCTACTCGGTAGGACCTATCGTGTTATATGAGCTGGGTGCAGAAGTTATTTCTATTGGCGTGCAGCCTAATGGGACAAACATCAATTATAACTGTGGCAGCACCTATCCAGAAAATCTCAGCCGCACTGTATTGGAAACTAAAGCAGATGTGGGCATTGCCTTAGACGGCGATGGCGACCGCCTGATTATGGTCGATGAAAAAGGTGCTGTCGTCGATGGTGATCAGCTCATGGCCATGGCCGCCGCCTTTTGGCACAAGCGCGGCTTGCTCAAAGGAAATGGCGTGGTAGCCACGCAAATGTCGAATCTGGGATTCGAGCGTTATCTGAATAATATTGGCCTCAGCCTGCATCGCACACAAGTGGGCGATCGCTATGTGCTGGAATATATGCGCCGCCATGGGTTTAATCTGGGCGGCGAGCAATCCGGTCATCTCATATTTTCCGATTATGCTACCAGCGGCGATGGATTGATTGCAGCCTTACAAATGCTGGCAATCATTAAGCAAGAAGACCGTTTGGTAAGCGAAGCTACGCATCGTTTTACCCCATTTCCACAAAAATTGCATAACATTCGTTATAATGGCGAATCCCCCCTCAACTCGCCCGCAGTAAAACAAGCCGTAGCCGATGAAGAAGCCAAGATGGGCGCAAAAGGTCGTATATTATTACGTAAATCCGGTACCGAGCCACTACTACGCGTAATGGTAGAGGCCGAAGATGAAGCGCAGGTAGAATCTAGCATCAAAACCCTGTCCGATGCCATCAATCATGCCATGGCAACGAATTGATGCAATTAGTTGTTGATTCTTCGCAGCACATCAGGTATTAGTTGCGACCTTATTTAGTGGAGAAAAGCCCATGAAAGCAAATATTCATCCCGATTATCATACTATCAAAGTAGTGATGACTGATGGCACCGAATACACAACCCGCTCTACCTATGGTAAAGAAGGCGATGTATTGCGTTTAGATGTAGATCCCACCACCCATCCTGCATGGACAGGCGGCACGGGCGCTATACGTCAAACCGGCCAGATGGAAAAATTCTCCAACCGTTTTGGCGGCTTGGATTTTTCGAGCAAGAAAAAAGCAGCAAGCTAATTTCTGCACACCCCAAAAATAAAAAAAAACCCCGCTGGCATATATACGCCGTGGGGTTTTTATTTATGGCAATCAATTCTTACCTGACTACAAAATATTTTACTCATCCCATAGCTACATCTTAAGATTTGCGGCTTGCAACCGTCGTAAATTTCCTCTACAGTTTGCGGATTGTTGCATTGCATGCATAACAAACAACAAGCGTATTTTGAGCGCATAATCCCCATGCATCGGCCCGCCTTTACGGTCGACAACAACCTTAAAAAATCTCATCAAATTCTGTCTGAAGTTTCAACAGGAGCTTATACTGCGTATGGAAAACCAATCCAACACCACGACAAAAGCCGTTACGCGTGACGTATTAGAGCAATATGCAAAACTGCACCGCGAATCACGCGAAGCTATTGCAGCCGGTAAAACACTGGAAGATCTCAGTACTCAACAGCAAAAAGCCGCCACCAGCCTAAATGAATATATTGATGCCGTGGCCGATTTAACCGCCGCAGAGCTGGAAGGTTCGGACTTATCGCTAATCAACCTTGAGTCTGCCATTTTAAAAGATGCAAAACTCAGCAACGCCAATTTACAAGGCGCGCATTTGCATCACACTATTTTTGAGGGCGCAACGCTTGATGGAGCTAATTTTAAAAATGCCGACCTGCAACATGCGGATCTGCAATGGACGACCCTACGCGAAACTGCCCTGCCAAACGCAGATTTACGCCAATGCAATTTATCCCACATCAATGCCCCAAAATGCGACTTGACCGATGCTGATATTCGCAATGCCGATCTCACCGATTCGCATTTTGAAGAAGCCACCCTCAATGGAGCAGATTTGCGTGAAAGCAATTTGCGTCATGCATGGTTTAATCGCGCAAGCCTACGCTGGGCAAAGCTGGAACATTCGCAAATGGAAGGCACGAATCTGGAAGAAGCCGATTTGTCTGGCACCTTGCTAGACGATGGCGCAAATCGCGACAATGCAGCTGCCGCAAACCCAAAGCTTAGCGTTGCGTGAACAGGGGATTCGCGTAACGTCTCTGCGGTTGTATTGATTTGTTTTCAATTTTGCAATTGCCAAGCCCCCCTAACCTCTTATAAGACTATATAAGATGGTCGCATATGAGCATCCTGTCATATAAGGAAATGCAAACCGGTGTCTGAACAAACCGATTTCTGGCTAAAATTCTGGGGCGTGCGCGGCAGTATTGCTTGCCCCGGTGAAGATACTATACGCTATGGCGGCAACACTTCTTGTATCGAAGTCCATTGTGGTGATTACAATCTTATTTTTGACATGGGCACAGGGCTGAAACAACTTGGCGATGCCCTGCCCCCCGGCAAACAACTCAATTATGATATTTTCCTCACTCATTCTCATATGGATCATGTGAATGGTTTTCCATTTTTCAAGCCAGCCTATTCCCCTGCTACCCGCTTGAAGTTATGGGCGGGACATTTGCGGGCACAAGGACTCAGTCTCGAGCAAATTATCCGTAATTTGATGGATCAGCCATTCTTCCCTATTACCGTGGATCTATTGGCCGCATCGCTAGTGTTCAACGATTTTTCCTCTGGCGACGATATTCGTATTAGCGATGATATTGTAATTCAAACAACACCGCTTAACCATCCCGGTGGCGGAACCGGCTATCGCCTAAACTATGCAGGGCGTTCTCTGTGCTACATTACCGATACCGAGCATGTACCCGGCAAACCCGATAAAAACATTCTCGCGCTCATCGAAGGCGCGGATATGGTAATTTACGATTCCAATTTCACCGATGCCGAATTCGGCAATCATGTAGGTTGGGGACACTCCACTTGGCAAGAAGGCGCCAGATTGTGTGAAATGGCGAATGTAAAAACCTTTGTTGCTTTTCATCACGACCCTTCTCATACCGACACCCACATGGACTCCATCGCGCAGGACTTAGAAGCCATGCGCCCCAATTCTATTGTTGCCAAAGAAGGCATGGTGCTCTACCTGTAATGCGAGATATACCTGAATCAATGCAGGCCATGGCAATTACGCCCTTGTCTAAAAAGCATGGAATACTCGAAGCCGCAACCTGCCCGGTACCGACAATTAATGATCACGAAATTTTATTGCGCATACAATACGCAGGAGTCAACCGCGCCGATATTATGCAGCGCAACGGCTTATATCCCCCGCCTGCTAATGCCTCTCCGCTCCCTGGATTAGAGGCATCAGGCGAAATAGTCGCCATTGGAAAAAACGTAACGCATTTACGTGTCGGCGATTTAGTTTGTGCATTACTGGCGGGTGGGGGATATGGCCAATTTGCCACCGTTCAAGCCGCGCATTGCTTGCCCATTCCTCAAGGCTGGACAATGGAAGAAGCTGCCGCCCTGCCCGAAGCAGCATTTACCATTTGGATGTCGCTGGGTGCGGAGGCAAAACTCCAATCCGGCGAAACCTTTCTAGTGCATGGCGGCGCCAGCGGCATTGGTATGACCGCTATCCAATACGCCAATGCACTTGGGGCAGTCGTATATGCCACCGCAAGTAGCCCTGAAAAATGCGCCATGTGCAAAAGCTGGGGAGCTACGCACGCGATTCAATACACTACGACAGATTTTGTAGATGCTATAGACACCGCCACCGCAGGAAAAGGTGTGAATGTTATTCTCGATTTTATTGGTGGAGAATATATTCCACGTAATTTTCAATGCCTCGCTACCAATGGCCGGATGATCAGCCTTGCCTTTTTAGGCGGTGCTAACGTTGATTCGCTCTCATTGATACCCATCTTGCGCAAACGTCTGCTATGGAAAGGCACCACTCTTCGCGCTCAAAGCGATGCAGTTAAATCAGAATATGCCGAAGCCATACGCACCAAAATGTGGCCTTTTATAGCCGCAGGAAAAGTTCGGCCACATATAGATAAGGTGTTTTCACTGTCAGAAGCACAAAAAGCGCATGATTACATGGAACAGAACTTGAATATTGGTAAAATTGTTCTACAAGTATAGGCAGGTATATTGCGGCGCAGTTTATAAACACCAAGCCGCCAGCAATCCACAGTATTCAAATTCAAGACAGTGCATTACAATCGCCGTCTTTATGACAAAAGGATAACATCATGGTTCTACCGTTAATGCCCAAAGCTACCGCCGTGTGGCTCATTGAAAACACAACATTGAGCTTTGAACAAATTGCCGATTTCTGTGGTATGCACGCACTAGAAGTACAAGGCATTGCAGATGGCGAAGTTGCTATTGGCATTGTTGGCAAAAGCCCCGTAGATAGTGGCCAGATCACTATGGAAGAAGTACATCGCTGCGAAAAAGACCGCGATGCACGTTTGAAACTGGCCGGCGATGCCCGCAAATATATGTCTAATCGCGTAAAAGGCAGCCGCTATACACCCGTTGCGCGCCGGCAGGACAAGCCCGATGCCATTGCATGGGTATTAAAGAATCATCCCGAACTTGGAGATGCACAATTGGTGCGCCTGATTGGCACCACCAAATCTACTATCGAAGCTATTCGCTCTAAAACCCATTGGAACAGCCAGAACATTAAGGCAAAAGATCCGGTAATGCTAGGGCTATGCACACAAGTTGACTTAGAGGCTACCGTGGCAAAGGCAAAGAAAACTGCTGAAACTGCCGCCATTAATAAAGCCCGTCAGGAAGAATCTAAAAAAGCCGCAGCAAAAAAATCTACCACCAAAAAAGCTGCCGCAAAATCTGCGAATGATAAAAAGGCCGCATCGAACTAAAAATAAAAATATTTTTAGAGAAAAATTATAAAAAAACTCACCTTTATTTAGGTGGGTTTTTTTATTGCTATAATACAATAGCTTATTTCTCAAAAAAACCGACTTCTCATTTTGCACTTTTAGACCAGTAAGAAGACTATTAACGAAATGTTAGGCATTATAGTGCATAACAACATCTAGTGGCCTGTCTAAGCTTCGCGCTTGCAGCGGAAAAGATGCTGGTCTATAAGGGAATTAGGGTTGTCATAAAAATGTAACAATTCTAATTATAAAAATCGAACCAAATAGGAGCGTATAAAATATGGAACGCGTCATTAAATTACAACAAGCGCGTGTGCGAGCCAGAGAAGCAGGTTTTACACTTGTGGAATTGGCGATTGTGCTTGTAATTATTGGCCTCATCATCGGCGGTGTGCTGGTGGGACAGGATCTTATCAAAGCCGCAGAAATTCGTGCAACCGTTGCGCAAATCGAAGGCTACAACTCCGCTGTAAATACCTTCCGTGGTAAATATACAGGGGTTCCCGGCGATATTCGTAACATCAACAAGTTTTTTGATACTGCCACATGGACTGGTATGCAAAATGGTGATGGTGACCGTTCACTAGAACAATGCGCTGCTATTTCAGATGGCCTATGCGATAACACCGGCTTTGCTGCCATTACCGGTATTGCAACCGATACTCATTCGGGTGAGGCACTGCAGTTCTGGCATCACTTGAGTGCGGCAGAATTGGTTCCTGGATATTACAATGGGTGTGCAAAAGGCGGAACAGGTAATGGTTCGGTACCTACCGCAGAATCCGGTATCCTCGATCAGGCTTTCCCACGCTCGAAACTCGATCGTAACGGTATTGGCGTATTCGCAGACGGTGGTAGCAACTACTTCCAGATTGGTGCTGCTGAAGGCAGTGCTGGTGGTGCATTGTATAAATCTAATCCTAGCTTGACCCCGCAAGAAGCATTCGATTTGGATGGAAAAGTGGATGATGGCCGCCCTGGTACAGGTTCGGTGATTATCCGTGGCTCGCAAGCAAACGATCCAATCAACGCTGTATTAGCTGATTCAGATTTAGCAGGAGATGGCACTGCTTGTGGTATTCTTGCTGGCGGTGTAGCTGCTACTAACCCTCCAACAACCGCAGAAATTCGTTCCGCAGAGTATAACCTGCTTAACGAAAACGTGACTTGCACCTTGCGCTTCAAAATGAACTAAGAGCAAGAATTGCATAACGAAAAAGGGCTGCCCCACGGGGTGGCCCTTTTTATTACCTATATAAACTAATACAACACCTAGGCGCTTGTCTTTACGATCTTTTATATGATAAACTAAAGCTAAAGACATTTGGCAATAAGGGGCTACATGCAGAAAAAACCTCATCTCCAGCCTTCTCTCCCTATCAGCACCTCCGGCTTCACCCTAGTAGAGCTGGCCATTGCCGTGGTAATCATTGGTTTAATTATTGGCGGTGTGTTAGTGGGCGGCGACATGATTCGCGCCGCTAATTTAAAAGCCGGATTAAAACAAATCGAAACCTACCAAGCCGCAATAAATAATTTTCGTATGCGCTATAATGGTACCCCCGGCGATATTACCGATGCCACCAGCCAGTTCTCCACCACCACATGGCCAAATTTGGCCGATGGCGATGGCGATGGCATTTTGCGTGACGATAGCGGTGCAGAAAGTAACGCTGCAAACTATAACTTAGAATATAGCCACTTTACCGGAGAACTGCCCCAATTCTGGT
>JAKUPQ010000059.1 GCA_022450665.1 Alphaproteobacteria bacterium
GCTGGCTCCGCCACCCTTAAAGCTTGCACTTCTTTGCTAAAAACAGGCAAATCTATATAGCGCGTCACAATGTTCCAGCATTAATTGAAGTGCAGGAACGCAGTACTCTAAGTCAAAATAGCCCATTCATTGAGAAGCTGTATTTTCCCTTTGGCGAAAAACGTTTGCTGAAGGGTCTGCGCTGCAACAATCTATCAAATGCTGAAGAAATAAAACTCTTTTTTCTTAACAAGGGAATCAACATCCAGCAACTCTGCAAATTGTAAAGGGTAGAGAACGAAATGGCCCGCACAATTAAATCCCCGGACCTCAAATCCCTTACAAAAGGTCGCTCATGAAAAAGCCATGAATTCTTATTACTTTGCTTTCTGCCACAGTTGCTGTTTTGGCTTATTCGCTCGTATAGGCAGGAATCCGCCCACGTATAGTACCGAAATATTACCGAAATGCTGGGAGGGAAAAAGCTAAGTGCTTGAAAAGTATGGTGACCCTACGGCACCCGCAAATAGATGCTAAGGCATTGATAAAACGACTATTTCATATTGGCGGCGAAGTGAAAACACCAACATAAATACCAGATTTCACTTTCCGATTTCTTCGGACATCGTTGCTCACAGATGATTTTGAGCGATCAGCATTGCACGAGAGTATACGTCGTTGGGCGACAAAAACCTCTTCCAATGTGTTTGTAGATAATTACATTCAAGTTTAATTGCCGGCGCCGCACATTTTCTCGCGTAAAGGTGCTTACATTTGTTCATTAGTCGACTCCTCACTTTCCATCACGACTATAGTTGCAGAAGAATAAATTTCATTGGGGTTTTGAATTACATAAAATTGCTCTTCATCTTGGTCATAAGTTATATGTGTCATTTGGGGGAACATGTCCGGATTTACTGGCTTTAAAGCATTTGGGTTATGAAACATGACCACAGTGTCAGACCATGATTCTTCATAATCCGGATCATCAATCTGCATGCTAAATGGAATTTGATAGGGAGAGCGGAAATCAGGGTTTGCCCGCACCCCAGTGCGAATCATTTGGATATCTTTACTTCCTAAACCAGCGAGCTTACCCATACGATTAAAAGTGGTTATCGTAGCCCCATTCGCAAATAAAACCGCACTAACATGCTGTGCATTAGGCTGAGCAAAGAAATTTGATGGAATAACTTTCTCCCTAAAACGATGTTCTGTAATTTTTTCCATTTTGGGAGATGTAATTTCCCACGGGGGTATAGTTTTCCCTTCTTCGGTAAACTCAACGACATCCCTTACCCCGTATAAGTAATTTGATAGTCCTGCACGTGACCAAGTCATTGACCCAGGCACTCCTGATGCAGCTGGGATATGATAATCATGAATTGCTAGGATAAAGGGTTTGCCAGTAACGTGATCCATATCCCAATATTGCTTATTGCGTGAAATTTTGTTGAAAAGTGGACTGCCAAACTTAATTGGAAGGTAGTTGATTGAAAGCTCCGTTATCTCTTGCGAGGTCGTGGGGGATTCCACATCAAGACTTTCGTTTGGCCCTACAGTTACAGCTTCAACAAAACACTCATATCCAAATTTTTTTAACCAAAAGTCTGGAATATTCTTGCTCTTATCGCATTCAAAACCCGCATTATAAAATAGTACATGGAGGAATAATTCCCAAAGACGTGCATCAAAAGCAGCTGTTTGGAACTGCTGAATATAATTTCCATCCACATCTTCGAACGAATAAGCTATTTCCTGAATTAAATTTCTGGCCGCTTCAAAGCGTGGCTCATTAGATAGTACCTTAAAATATGGATGGAGCTTGTCATCATCCACCACAGGTTTAAAAATATCAGTAGGTGGAATTCTTTCGTCACCTTGTGGGTAACATTCTTGCCCGTCATTGAGATAAAGCCCAATTTCTTCCTTCAGATTCTGAATAGCTTCCTCTGGGCTGGGGAAGAACGCTTTTGATACAGAAATGCAGCGGAATAGTTTTCTACTGTCTCTAGCTAATATGATATGACCATAATCAGAATCCGTTCTATCAAAAATAATTGCAGCTAATAATTTTTTATTTCTCGCTTCAAACCATGCAACCTCTTGACTTAACATCTGTAATGCTGGGTGGCGAACATAACAATACGCATTAAACTGGCGTAGACTAATTTCTCTGAGCAATTTAAATCTCTTTTGTTTGGTTTTGCTGAAGTTCACTTTGTATTTGCATTAAAATAGTCTTCTCGAAATTTAGAAAAGGTAGAGCAGGAACGTCGACAACTCTCAAATATTCGAGCGCTAAATCAAGCTCACCTTGTGGATCAATATAGCCTCCAAGTTTTTGTGCCGTCTGATAAGGTATTCCATATTCATCTAAAGCACATAATGCAGAGTCCATGTGAAGATTCTCTAATGAGCTGCTATAAAAACTATAATCAGCTTCTTCATCTATATTATTGCGTTTAAAAACATAATTTGCGATTGTTTCTATAATCATCAAGTTCCTAGGGAAAGAATAGCTGATAACATTTCTCACCCAAGTGAGAGTTTGGTCTATATTTTTACTTATATCAGTCACTCCATCATTTTGCGCCTTCTCGATTTGCTCATCTAAAAAGCTCTGGTAAGAGCCGCTCATAAAAAAGCGATTAATTACGTAAGCGAGCTGATCCACGCTAACGATGCTCTTTGGCTTTGATATGTGGCTGCATATCAATTCACACGCTGTTTTTAGCTGCTCATAATCAGGTGTGCTATTCCATAAAAGCTGCTCGGCATAATGTTCAATATTGGAGTGTATTTCTTGTGCTATTGCTTCCTGATTAGTGATTGGTACAGGCGCATTTTGCTTAACAATAAATTCAGGAAGAAGCATATGAGAGAATTGATCATTTAGCCTTTGCTTAGATCGTTCGTGAAGGTGATCTATATCAATTTGAACGAGTAAATCAAGAGGGGTTGTTTCATCTTGATGGCAAATAGGAAAATCAACCTCTACAGAGCATTTAGGAGGTATTGTTTCTAAAGAGTAAACTGAACCCACAAAATGTTTGAACATTCGCCCTGCTCGTCCTTCAATGTTTCTGTAAGTAAAATAGTCTAAAGCTTTATTATTAGCAATTCTTCTATCGTAGATTATTATGCTTTTAGCCTCACTGTTTACACCTTCAATAAAAGTTGACGTGCAAACTAATATTTTTATCTTTCCTTCATTGAAATACTTTACACATTCTTGCTGAAGTGCTCTTGGTATACTGCCATGATGAATCCCAATTCCTGCTTCCAAGGCTTTGTGAAATATCCAATCCTTATGATAATTCGCCGTTATCCATTCTAATGCAGAATCAATATTAAGCGGCGCTTCAACAACATTCTCTTCAAGCAATAGTTTGGCTATAGTATGCGCGCTGTTTGGAGATTGGCAATAAACTAATATTGGTAAATCAATCTGCTGGCAAAGTTCAACTAGCTTTTTTTCTTTTTCTTCTTTTTTATTCTTTAGGTCAAAACGCTTATAATTTACCGCTACAGTTGAAAAGTTGCTATTTTTGAAATGGCATGAGAAACTATCTCTAATTCCTGTAATTTCTTCAATGTTAGGGCCAAGAAGATAGAACTGTTTTGCCACGGTTGCAAGCTGATGAAAGGCACGGTTTAGTAATAATGCCCTGTCATTCTCCCCTGAATTATCGTCCTTGAAATCAATTTTGTAAAACTCATCCATTATGAACAGGTCTAAATCTTTTAAGTCTTCACGTTCTAAAACCCGCTCTTGTGTTAGCACATAAACATTTCTCACATCAGGCTCTTTAGATCTCTTTTGGCTGTGATGAGTAATGATTTTGCATGAATTTGAGAACCTCTGTAATAGGCGCTTCCTAGTCTCATCAATCAATGCAAGTGTTGGAACAATAATAATAAGGTTTTGGTATTTTCCAGAAGCAATTAGCGCATCAATAAGTAGGCTCTTTCCTGCGCTAGTTGGTGCACTTAAAATAATGTTCTCATCGCGCATCAAGCGATTATAAACTTCAAATTGTAAGCGATGTAAAACAATATCATCATCTAAATTATCCGCTTTATGCAGCTCATATGCTAAACGGTCGGAGAAGTTCAGCGTGTCGACATCGTCTTTAAGGTACGGGAATAACCCTACGCCTCTAACCAGCGAAACCAAAATATCATTATAATTGCTAAAGGCTTCTCTGACTGCTAAGGCGCGCACTACTAGCTCTCTGCCGACCTGCTCCTTTTCTGGGCAATTAACATACTCAGATATTGTTTTTAGACATTCGAAAGGAAAAGCTTTTGCTGTTTCTAGAGTTTCAAGGGTTTCACGTAATTCGTCATAAGTCATAATTTTTGCAAACCCTTTATTTTTTCATCAAATGCCTGGACAAGCACCTCTTTTGAATGCATTGGGAATAAAATAATTCTTAAATGGAGTTCATTATATTCTCCTTTAATTGAGCTCATGAAATCATCATAAAGACTTTTCACTTCACTTTTTATTTCTTCAATGTAATTTGAAACATCATATTTTTTTAGCGCATCGCTTTCATAAGAGATGAAAATAGGTATGCAAATATTTTGCATAACTTCATCAAGCGAGGTGTTTCTGTGAAGCAAGTGCGATATTCTTTCTGGGATGCTGAATCCTCCAGAATTTGAGAGAGTAAGAATGATTTCTCTCTCCGGCTTTAGAAAGCTTGCCTCAAGGTGTTGCTTTAACGATGCATATGCGCTTCTAAAGGCGTCTTTCGGATTTGTGTAAAATTTTGCCTCTCCTAACCATAATTCATATTCTGAATTGGAGTTTTTAACAAAGTGTGCACCGTCCCACCCTTTAATGGTATCGTTTGCGGAGGTTTTATAAAACACTTTGCAGACTACAGGCTCGGAAGAATAGATTTGCCGTATCGCAATATGAAGCAATAATTCGCCTATTTCGCCTCTTTGACCAAGAGCTTTTTCTGTCGTATAAATTCTTGCAACTGCTTTTTGAACTTTAGGAAGCCAAGTATTACTCTTAAACTCCTTTAGCTCTGTCTCAGAAAGTGCAAACTCTGGCAGCCATTCCAATAGATGTGATGCAAGCGCCTCTCCACGCCACTTATCTCTTTCAAAGCCTGCATCAAGGCCATCAACACAACGTTTAATGTCCTTTTCATCAAATTGATGGAAATGGACAAGAAAACTGTCGGGTTTATCTGAATAAATGCTGTCATTCATAGGCGGTTACTCTTTCAAGATATTATATATTGTTCTTCTGACATTGAGTACGCTCTTAAAAAATGCCACTTAATAAAAGTTCTCTGTATATGAAATCTTAGATTAAATTAATGTATGCCTACCGAGCTGCATTTATTCTACAGAAAATCTTCATTCGCTCTTTTGGAATCAACCTGAAATTGTAAATGGAGTCTAACTCATACACCCCGAATTAAGGGAGTAGAATAACTTGGCACTGTTTTTGTGCAGTAATAGTTCTAGAATTAACGGTAAAATCATTCATTTCTGCTCGTCGTTTACAGAAAGCAGAATAAACTTTCTTCAACTTACTTCAAGCTCTCTGATGGGTAAGGTGCTCGCAGTCGTTCTATAATCTGCAAAAAGCAGAAGAAAATATTTCCAGTAAAGTGTGTGGTGTTTATAGCAAGCTTCCGCATTAGCTCTATTTGGTGAATATATTCGGCATTAGCAACCAGTTCCAAAGTGGATCCATCCATCCCATTCTACGTAAATAGACAATACTTATGTTTTCCGTTGCATTTCTACGGCCCTCCCCATAGCTTAACCATATGAATGACGCAATGCGCGTTGTTCTGGGGCGTTAGAACCCCTCACAGAGCGGCTGACATCAGCCGTGAATGATGTCGTCTCTCGATCGCTAACGCGTCGGGGAGACGGCGCTATATAATAGGCTTCGGTTGAAAACGCCGTGGCCGTCTCTGTGCGGCTTCTAAACTCCCCGGCACCAGTGCGACCTGCATTGGTGCCGTTTGCGTTCACAGCGTGCGGAGGGTTAGGTATGAGCGCCATCAAACTGCATTGCAGCCATTGCTGCAGATTGCATAGCAAGCGCTATCGCGACATGCTACAGGCACAAAATGAGGCCCGCAGTATGGCTTGCGAGAATTGCCAAAGGACTTCTTGCCTTGAAGCCATTGAGGTTCCCGATTCGCCCCCCGCTTCTGCAGGAAGCGATATTACCGAAAGCACGTTCACGGCCATCACTATCATCGCGATATTCACCATCTTCGGTGGGCTGCTATACGGATGCCTTCGCGATTCCCCAGAAGAAAAAGCCGCGAAGGCACAAAGCCGGAAAGAAGCGGGTTATACCGTCATATGCCAAAAAGCCCTTAAGCGACTGCTAATACACCCCTCAACCGCCGATTTTGATTGGGGGTATAAGGTTGCCTACCCAGAGCATGGGGTTTCCGTACGAGTCGGGGTAACAGCGAGCAACAGCTTTGGTCTTGCCATTCATCACACAGGCGTTTGTGACCTCACCGTAAATGGCACCGTAACCGATGCCCGCCTATTCGAGACGCGGTAGCGGCCAGCTGCCCCGCCAATTTCACAAATCAGTAACAAAAGGAAAAAACATGAAATTCCAGAATCCGCAAAACGGCTATACCGAAGAGGTGACCGACTACCGATTATGGGCCTTCCTGTTCGGCCCCCTATACTTCGCCTATAAGGGCGTATGGCACATGTTCTTGGTAGCTGCTGTGGTGCAAAGCATTGCCTTCGTCGTAAATCCGGGGATATGGATTCTCACCTGCGCTGGTGTCGCAGCGTTGGCGGGCGGTGAGATACGTAAAGGCTATTTGAAAAAGGGATGGAGCGAAGTCGCGGATGATGCGAAGGATGCGCCTTATTGGACTCAAAAGCGGATAGTGATTGCCGTGGCGCTGCTGGTGGGGACGGTGTTGATTGCTGTGTATTGGGCCAAGGCCTACACGTCGTCATTCATGTGATAAGTTGGGCAAAACAGGGGAAAGCCACCTGATTACCCTAAAGTCAAGCCATCGCCTGAATCAGCCTGTGCTGCATCTCCGGCGGCAGCGTACCATAGCTGGTGAATGTGGTTAGCATGTGCTGGTGGCCAAGGTTCTGGCTCCATGCTTTCATTTCCTGCGGTGTCTGACAACGTTCCTGACCTATGAGTGCCAGAGTGCATCGGAAGCTATGTGGAGTGAACCGCGGCAAGCCCACCCGTTCGAATGCCTCCAGAAAAACCATGCGTGGCGATGAGGTGCTTAACCAAAAGTCACGCGACACCCCTGCGGCATAATAGCCACGGTTGGTGTCGTGGGCCATCAGAGGAGCGGGAAACAGCGGGTCATCCGGCTGAAAGCCTTTATCTTGGGTAAGATAGAGCACCCATTCTTCCACCGCATCGCGAAAAACGGTATCAACCGGAAAAAAGGCGCTCACCATATTCTTACCAAATTTTGTGCGCACTTCTTTTGCAGGTTGGAAAAGCACCCCATTTTCCACATCGACATGTTTGAGACGCAAGGTTATCAATGCGTGAATGCGTACGCCCGTGAGGATGGGCATTACAAACATCGCACGGTTGCGCATTTCAACCTCAGTTTCCGTTGGCATTGCTTCGAAAGCCATGCGAATCTGCGCGAGGGATGGCCCTTGCTTCAGTTTTGGCCCACGTGCGCCGCGCGTTTCATTGGCGGTAAGCCGGAAATAGTCAACGTACGAGAGATTTATATGGCGTTTGTATGCGGCCTGCTTTGATAACCACAGGTAGAACGCCTTCAGGTGGGTCATGATAGTGACCTGTGACATAGCTTGCAGCGGTTCTCCGGTGCGCGACACGCGAAGCTGCATAAGGTGGCTTTTAAATTCCACCACTGCGCTCTTTTGTAAACGGGTTAGTTCAGTGAAACCTATGAATTTCTCCCAACGAAGAAGGGAGGCGTTGGTTTCGGTGATGGTCGCTTCGGATTTCCCTTCTGCGTGCACGAGGTATTCGAAATATTCACGTTTTATGCGCTCGTTATGCGCGTTGTAGTTTGACATATTCAGATTTCCTTCTCTATGTCAGGGTTAACGAGGGGGCCAAATCCCTCTACTATGTGCCTTTGGTCCATCGACAGGACATTAAACTCCCGCCGATATTCTTCGAGCTTGGCCACGGTGCCAGAGCGATATACTCCGGTTCCGCATACTCCGCACAGCCCGCGAATATCGAGCTGTTTGGAATTTCGTGTTTCGATTGTTGCTTCCCGATTTTTTACGGGTTGTGCCAAACGGCATTTGCAGCAGTACATTTCTGCCGGACCGCAAGGACATCTGCGAGTCGCCTGCCTACCCATGATGAAAGCTTTCAGGTCGCTGCCGTGGATGAGAAACGGCTTCCTGTGATCAATGCAGGGTAGCCCCTTGGCAACCCATTCGCGCACCGTATGCGGGTGAAGCGAATACAGGGCGGCAATTCCTTCTACGGAGTAGGAGCGGGTAGTCCTGACAAAACGAGGGTTCAGCTTTTTCATAGCTCGCCCCCGTTCTGCTTGGAAAGCTCCTCAATAAGGGCGCGGATGTCTTCTGCCCGCCACGAAGTTGTGCGGGCACCCAACTTTACAGGGGCGGGAAAGCGTCCAGCGCGACAACCCGCCCACCATGTGGAACGACTGACGGGGATATAGGTAAGTACCTGCTTAAGGCGCAGGAAGCCTGTTTGGGGGAGGTTGTTCTGATACATCTTTTTGTCCCATAGAAGTTAATAAGGACCCGATTGTGCCAAATCGGAGGATGTGTCAGAGCGAATTCGCCTTTGTTAAAGCGAATTGGCAATTATTTTTTGAAGTTTTGTTTTATTTCAGCTGGTAATATTGACGCTGCCTTTTTCAGATATTTCCTTATTGTTTCATCTGTAACATTGAGGCCGTATACATCAAGCGTGCTCTCTATTTTCTTCGCTACCTCTGATTTCTGCGCTGTGGGATCATAGTTGTAATGTTTTACAGCCATGCCGATAACAATTTTCAGCAATGTTTCTTCTACACGCGGGTTGATTTCCTCTGTGGAGTCGACGGCCTTGCCTTCATTCAGCTTGCAGTCATTGCAATGGCGATCAAAAAGAGTGCGCGTAATTTTTGCATAGGCTGCATAGTGGTCATCAAACCCTTTCCATTTTTCGCCATGCTGTTTGTCTTGCCGGAGTGAATCTAACAACAATCGATAATCGGGATCGAGGGTAAGCAAATAAATTTCATTCTCCCATTCCGAATCAACAGCATCATCGTGGCACGGAGTTATGCCGCGTAATAATAAGAAAGCTTGATATAGCCTCAGCTCTTTACAGTGCTCCCAATAATTTTTCTCTTTGGTGCCATATTCCGTCTTCGAAAGCGTGTGCGATTTGCTCTTTTTGGGTGGTTTCTTTTCCACATTTTTTCCCTTTGATGATGTTCTCCACATAATCCGCCCACCAGTTCATCATCTGGCGGCGCTCGGCTAGGTATTCCGCATGGTTATATGCGGCGCGAATCTGGTTGCGCTCACAGTGTGCGAGCTGCCGTTCGATCACATCGCCTCGGAAACCATTTTCGTTGAGGACGGTTGAAGCGGTTGAGCGGAAGCCGTGCCCCACGGTTTTTCCTTTATACCCCAACACCTCAATGACGCGAAGAAAAGTATTCTCGCTCATTGGCTTTCTCGTGCCGTGCTGGCTGGGGAAAAGGAAGTTGCCAAAGCTGTTTCCACTAAGCTGGTAGATTTCCTTCAGCAGCGCCACGGCATGCGGCGCCAGTGGCACAATATGCTGGTCTTTCATCTTCATACGCTCGGCTGGTATGCGCCATTCCGCTTTTTCGAAGTTGATTTCGTCCCACGTTGCCTTGCGGATTTCTGAGCTACGCGGGAAAGTGAGGATGAGCAACTTGAAGGCAAGCTTGGTTAGCAGTTTGCCGCCATAATCCTCTTCGTAACGCTCCAGCTTATGCAGGAAGGCCGGAAGCTCACTTTCCTTGAGGAATGCAAGGTTCTTGCTCCTCGTGGGTTTTAACGCTCCTCGCAGGTCGGGAGTGATGTCACGTTGGGCGCGGCCAGTGGCGACGGCATAGCGGAAAACCTGACCACAGGTCTGCAAAGCCCTGTGTGCGAGGTCACAATGACCACGCGCTTCAATCTGTCGCACGGCTTCCAACAACTCGGGAGGTGTCAGGCCGCTGATAGGGCGCTTACCAATTTTTGGAAACACGTCCGCTTCGAGCCGCTTCAATATTCGCTCCGCATGGTCGGGCTTCCACGTATGAAATTTATGCTGATGCCATTCGCGTGCGATGGCTTCAAAATTATTCTCGTAATTTGTATGCAGCTCAAGCTTGCGCAGCTTTTTAACCTCCATCGGGTCTTGGTCTCTGTCGAGTTGCTTTTTGGCCGCGTCGCGCTTCTCTCGTGCCTCTGCCAGACTAATAAGGGGGTAGGTGCCGAAGGACAGCGTCTTTTGCTTTCCGAGGAAGCGGTAATTCATCCGCCAGTATTTGCCTTGCTCCTGAAGGTGCAGATACAGCCCAGCGCCGTCTGCGAGTTTGTTGCCTTTACCGTCAGGGCTGAATTTGGCCGTTTGGCATTTGATGTTCGTGAGTTTCATAGCTGCTCTCTTCTTGTTTTTACCGTTACACGGTGGTAACCGCGGAGAGCCTGTTGGTATTTTTTGGGGTGAACATCCAGATACCAACAAAAAGTACCAACAATTTTGCTGGATGTGGCTGGTTGGTATTGGACGTTATTGCATAAACCGAACATTAAAAAACCCAGGCTCTGCCTAGGTTTATAGCACTTTATCGGATGTGATGCGACGAGAATTTTGGTGACCCCTACGGGACTCGAACCCGTGTTACCGCCGTGAAAGGGCGATGTCCTAACCGCTAGACGAAGGGGCCCGCCAGCTCAAAAAGAGGTGCCCAATATCCCGAAATGCCTAGGCAAAGTCAACATAAAAATGCACTTACATCGCTATTCTTTTATAGCCCATTGCCTAACATATTCTACGGCGTGAATAATTCACATAACATAACCGCTATCGCCCATGTTAAATGCCCCTCAGACAGCAAAAACCCCCGCGACCTCAAAAAGCGCGGGGGTTTTTGTATAAGCAAATTAATTCTGGATTGGACTGATCTTGATTTCTACACGGCGATTTTGTGCGCGCCCTGCATCGGTATCGTTGCTGGCAACGGGCATGGACTCGCCACGGCCAAGCACCATCAGGCGGTTACTGGCAACCCCATAATCGCGCAGCTTGTTAGCCACGGACTGAGCGCGCTGCTCGGACAGGTTTTGGTTATAAGCATCGCTCCCTTTGCTATCGGTGTAGCCAATAACATCAATTTTGGTTTGTGGGTACTGGTTCAAAATGCTGGCCATGTTGTTTACAGTGCCATTAAACTCGGGGCGCACTGCGCTGCTGTCGAAACCGAAAGTAATGCTATTGGGCATATTCAGCATAATATCATTGCCCTGACGGCGAACTTCTACGCCTGTACCTTGCATTTGTTGGCGCATTGCGGATTCCTGGCGATCCATATATTGCCCAATAGCTCCACCGGCCAACGCGCCCAGCGCTGCACCACCTGCGGCATATTCGCTGCTCTCCATCGAACCCAGCGCTGCACCTAATGCAGCACCGGCACCGGCACCCTGATAGGTTTTTTGGTTTTGCTGATACCCTGCTCCTTGCTGACAAGCGGCAAGCAGACTGGTGCTAAGAATAACTGTTAATATACGGCGCATGGGGATCTCCTTTAAATTCATAATAAAAATGCGAGTTGCATTATGTGTTATGCATTATAAAGGCGCTATAATGATATGCAGTTAATAGCTTAACTTACCATCAGTTAAAGATAAAATCTGCATCGCTTAGAGAAATATTGCCCACTAATTCAAAGCCGAAATCTGATCCGGAAGCTTCTACGATGGTGGATACCGCAGTGGCCATATAGCCCAGTATTGTGCCGGTGGAACTGCCCTCACGAATACCGCTAAAGCCGAGAGAGGATAGATCAATCACATCTTCGGCGGTAAAATCACCAATGAGATCACGGGCGCTATCAGTGGAATCGTTGCGATTAAAGAACACGAAGCGATCGGCACCCTGACTGCCAAAAAGCACATCACGTCCTGCTCCGCCGTCTATCACGTCATCACCGCGATCGCCATCGACCACATCGTCGCCAGTGTCGCCAATGACAATATCGTTTTCAGAGCCACCGCGCACCACATCATTGCCGGCACCACCGCGCACAATATCGGCGCCCTCGTGGCCATTGACATAATCGTTACCATCATCGCCCAGCACAATGTCATTGCCTTTATCGCCGCGCACTACATCGTTGCCCTTATCGCCGCGCAAGGTATCATTGTCGGCACCGCCACGCACTACATCATCGCCTGCGCCACCACGCAATGTGTCGTTGCCGAAATGCCCGTTAACACTGTCGTTGCCCGAATGGCCATTGATGGTATCATTACCGCTATAGCCAATGATATTATCATTACCCTCATAGCCAATCAGTACATTTGCCATATCGTTTCCGTGCATCACATCGTGGCTACTGCCGCCATAGGCATTTTCGATGTTTGCGCCAAATGCATTCCAAATATAGGTCAAGTTAGAAAACGAACCCGAACTGGTGAAACCAAATGTGTTGAAACTGGTGATATTATCCAAACCTTCGCGTAAATCCAGCGTCACTGAAGTAGTGATTCCGCGAGCGTCATACACATCTACTCCGCCACCATCCCACGTAGTGCCAGCGAATTTGCTATAATCCGTTGAGGCAAGGTCATATACCGTATTGCCGCTATTATAGCTGGTATTCGCGCCATATTTCACCTGAAGCGCAAGAATGTCGTAAATTTGCGGAGTTTCTACATAGAATACCCGTCCGGTAGAATTTACATAATTATTATAGCTCATTACGGTGGCGCGCTCATCATCCAGTGCGCTTATCAGCACATCGGTGCCAAAGCTATCCGAATGCGGGTGTGCCAAGCCTA
>JAKUPQ010000060.1 GCA_022450665.1 Alphaproteobacteria bacterium
AAGAAGTGTTGAAAGATGGATAACCACACCATGAACCGTTCTACCCCTTCTACCCACACCACCTCAAATTTTGCTGCACAATCGGTGCCCCTCAAAATTAGCCTACGCTTGTCGGTACAGGAGCTTACACGCTTATATCAATCGTTTAAATCGGCGATCCCCAACAAAAGATCCCGCGTTATTCAATTTGTAAGTGGATATCCGAGAGAAGGTAGTAGCCGGATTGCATTTGAAACTGGCTATTTGGCTGCGGTTTCGTTTGGCGCGAATGTATTGTTTGTTGATGCGGCAGAAAAGCATAAATATAAAGACCTCAAACAGCTCATGGGTAACACCTCTGCTTCTTTCGACATGGTGGCAAAGAATCCTGCCCATGCCAATGAAGCTATTGTAAAAGTAGGCGAAAGCAAACTCTACTATACTTCCGTCAAAGCTTCTGATGATAACAATGCATTGATAGATCTGGCAGGCACGCAAGCTGCAATTGAGATGATGCGCCCGCATTTTGACCTGATTATTCTCAATACTCCCGGAGTATTTGGTAGCGCAACAGGGCCGGCTTTGTCGCAACTTGCCGATGGCACCATAATGGTGGTGGCCGCAGAATCTACCCGCCGCCCTGTAGTGCTGAAAGTGAAAGAAAACATTATTGCCAATGGAGGAAAAGTCATTGGCGCTGTTATGAACAAACGCCGCAAACACATTCCAAGCTTGTTCTATTATTTATTCCTAAGCCGCTAAATTACTCAGGCCCCTTGCCAGTTAGCCGTAACCAGCTTTGCAACAGCAACTGATGCAGTAAATAACACCGCACTGCCCAAGAGTGCCTGAAGCAACACAGCGCCTTGCTTAAGCTGCGCTGTTTTACCGCTTCAATAAGCAATCGCCATTGTAAGCGGCAATCGATGCTCTTATAGTGTTGTTGCAATGCTTTTTCCTGCATAGCATTGAGGGGCACTTCCTGTTGTAAAATATTATCTGAATCACGCAGATGACGCAGGTCTTCAATGGAATGCTGACCGCTAAGAGAATTCGAGCGCACCACCGATACATAGCCCTGCGTAGGAATAAGCAGTAGCTTCGCCCCCAATGCAAGCGCTCTGGCATAAAGCTCAAAATCTTCGCCCAATCGCATTGCTTCCTGATAGCGCAAATTGTGTTTTTGCAGAAACTCACGGCGCATTAGCGGCTTTATAAAACCTAACTCATTGCGTTGACGCTTATTATTGGTGACATTGGACAATACAAAATGCTCAAAATCTACCATAAGCGGTTTTGTAAGGCTTTCCCCCAGCAGCGCAGTGCGCGCCCCGTTGATATCTTCTTCGCTTACCTGCCACATGTCATCTGCTATAAAATCAGCTTTATCCTTATGTGCTAACAGCGTAGCCATCCGGCCCTCGACGAAGAAATCATCCGAATCCAACACCCCAACCCACGGCATGGTTGTCGCATCCAATGCACGATTGCGCGCTGCCGAAGGCCCGGCATTGCTCACTTGTTGCAGCACCAGTAAGCGGTCGCTACCATCATCGCACGCCTTCGCAGCGGCGACGGAGTTGTCGCCAGAAGCATCATCAACCACAATCACCTGTCCCACCTCAGGCTCTTGTAAGGCCGATGTTATCGCTCGCGCAATAGTGCTCTCGCAGTTATATGCGGCAATAATTACAGTTATTTGGGGGGCTATAACATCTTGGCTCATTATTTAACCACCGATTTATTGTATAAACTAAGCAGAATGCTTTTTATGAATTTAAATTCAAATAGCAATAGCAGTATAGCATAAAGCATTGCGCCTAAAGCAGCGCCCACAATGATCTGAACTATGGGCTGAGTAATAGCTTCACTATAAAATACATATGCTATACGCACGAGTACTGCCATCACAGCGGATAATGCCAATGGGCGCAGTGTCACCACCATGCTTGAAAATACAGGCAACTTACTAGTGATAAACACATAAGCTGAATAGCCAATTGTAGTAACAGCCCTTATCGCCACCAGCGCATACATTGTATGAATTAGTGATCCATATTGCGTTGCCATATAGATAATAATTACCGTTGTCACCATTCTAATAAGCGCTATGCGTAATAATACCGATGTAAAGCCCATACCTTTAAGATAAGGTACATACCCGGAAGTGGGAGCGCTTACCGCGTATGCTAACGCTAGCAAGCCAATAACAGGGATAATATGCAGCCATTGCTCACCAAACATCATTTTAGTTATGGGCTCAGAAAGCGCCCAAATTCCAAGCATCATTGGCGCAAGTATAATATTAGTAATGCGTATACTTTTAATACATGCAACTGCTGCTCGGTTTACATCATCTTGTAATTTGCTAAATGCTGGTAGTAAAACTCCAGATAGTGCGCCATTGAATATTTTGCTTGGTAGCTGCGTAAAATTATTAGCTACAGTAAAAGAGCCCGCTGCGCTTAAGCCAATGCCTTTAGTAATAAAAAACAAAGGTGACTCATATATCATATAATGAATGATGTCGCTGGACATTAAGCGATAACTGTTACCCCATAAGCTTTTGAGTTTTTCTACCGAAAATTGAAGCCCTGGCAAATAGCGTACCGAGTATGAAACGCCTACCAAACGTAATGTGGCGCTTATATATTGTTGCCACACTAACGCCCACACTCCAAAATCATTGTAAGCGAGATAAATTGCGCATAGTGCTGCAACTACTTCAGAAACAGCACTCCAGAATGCATCTGCTTTGAACTGCATGCGCTTACTTAAGATCGCATAATTGACGCCGCTACATAAATACAATGGCACTAATAAGCTTAATGCCTGAATTATAGGCTCAGATTTGGGGGCTTCCATGAAGTTGGCAATATTAGCGCTGCTTGTATACAGCACTCCAACCGCTATAGCGGAGAAAAACACATTGACCCAAAACACTGTATCGTAAGAAAGCTTGTCATCTCCGCGTTGAATGATTAACGATGCACCCAAGCCGCCACTACCTAGCATCGACAAGAAGCCAATAATCATTAAGGCCACAGCCACTGCCCCGAAATCCTCAGGCGTCAGCAGACGCGCCAAAATTGGAACAGTAACAAATTTCAGACTAAATACTGTGATTTTTCCCAAAAAATTCCAACTGAAATTACTAAACACTTCTTTAGAGCCGGAATCTACCATGACTATTCCTGTGTGGAAGGCGTGAGAAGACAGCTTACGCGAAGCTTTGTATATTTCAAGGCACCGATAATGTAATAATAAGACAGTTTTCTATAGGAAATATTGTATGTTTCATCTAATAAATTCTTACGCAATATTATTTCTTTAATGCTTTTTTTCATATCCCAGTAGGCTGGCTTGCATAGCGGCGGATGAATGAACAGATGCTTAAGATATAACCCGCCATTAGAAATAATATAGCTTTTTTTAAGCGCCTTAACATCGGCTATATTTCTTCTGCCATGGTAGTGGTATAATCGCAAATCTGGTACAAACTGTATGATATAGCCTGCGGCATAAGCGCGCATCACATAGTCCGTATCTTCTCCGCCATACATAGGAGATCCCGCACCGAAATTAGCATCAAATGCACCCAATGCATCAATCATTTGACGGGGAATATTCATATTACACCCCATAAGCAACGTACCGACATTATGTGCATGTGCTGAATTTTCTGCGCGACTATATTCCACAAATTCTTTCCCGGTTTTGATACTCACGGGCAAGTCTTCGCAATCGCCGAGTAAAACCTGCCCGCTACGTAATGTGGGAGTAGAATCTTGAGAAAAATACTTATAGGCATTTTCTAAATAATCTTTAGGTAGATGGCAGTCATCATCTGTAAATACAAGCAGCTTGCCTTGGGTATGAGCAATGCCGCAATTGCGCGCATGGGATAAACCTTTCTTAGGCTCCATTACATAAAATGCTGCTATATCAGTATTTTTATTGCACCACTCTTTTACTGAATCTGCGGTGCTATCGTTAGAATTATTATCTATAACTGCTAATTCACATTGTATATTTTTTGCATGGCGCATTGAGTCCGCTGCTGCCTCTAGTGCAGGCAGTAAGCTATCTATGCGATTATAAGTACAAATAATTATTGAGATTTCAGCTGACATTTAATGATCTCTATTGCTTCATTCATATTACTAGCCGGCCAAATATCCTTAGTTTCCGCCGTCCATGCCTGCGCAAAATTACTTACTTTGCCGTAATAGTTATCCAACCGGATATGGGGCTTTTTCAATAGCAACGAAAGAATATGTCCGTGCAAGCGATCGGTTAGCACATATTTTCCACGCGCTAACATATTGAGCCCACGACGCACCCGTGTAGCTGCCAGATTATTATACAGCAACTCCCGCTGGCGGTTTTTGTCCAGTGCTTTTCCCTTAAGCACAAAAGGCAGTTGTAGCATGGTTATATATTTTTGTTTTTTATATACATCCTGATCTTCGTGCAACCAATCTTCTGCCACATAGCTGAAAGGGTGGCTACCGTGAAGATTGCTCGCGCCTTCCACTTTCTCACTGTCGGTACGCATTAGTGCCGATACGTCATGGGTTGTAACTACAGAAGATGTTTGCACACCCATACAAAATGCCATATCAGGGCACAGCACAATATGGCAGTCATAATGTTGCTTGGCAAAATCATAGCTTGGCTGGTCGCGCACCATTAATGTAAAATCAGGATGAGAGTTAATGTATTGCTTAGAATTCTCAATTTCTTCACTCGAATTAAAATGCAACGATTGCGGTAATTGAATGATTTTATAATCTTTAAATTGCTCCAGCAGCATCTCACGAAATCGTTGATGCGAAGGCCATATATCTCCAAAGTTTCCGCCACCATGAATCAATAATATGCCCTTGGGCATGGCATTGCGCAGCGCATTCGCATCAAACGCAGGTATATCGCATACATAAGAAGGTGCAATATTGCGCATTTCTCTTAAATACGCGATTTCACCCAGCCAAATTGCGCTATCCCCCACATTAGAGTGGTTAGGATAATCTAGCAAAGCTACTGGTTCATTGTCAGCTATAAGCGGCGCCAGCGCCTGTTTGATCTTTTCTTGAAGCTGTGTAATGACTGTATTGTGGTCTAATTGAGACTCGTGATTCATTCGTCGTTCCTGTTATTTATTTAATTTATCCAGAGGTTTTGCATATAGCAAACTCATTACACCGCATGTTTGCGCAACTTTATCATGCCCTTTCAGCACCTTATAAGCTTCGGCAGCTGATTCTGACATTTTAGTTTTAAACCAGTAAGGCAGCGCCCAGATTAAATTGCGTGCCATGTGCTTTTTTAGTTGGGAAGACGGAATGGTATTCCACACCCTAAAGAACTGTTCTGCATCGTCTTCCTTATCAAGGGCATAAGGGTTTTCTATGAGCAGTTTTCGTAATATGCGTCTTTCTTGTTGAGTAAGCGTGGTTTTATCCACTTTTTCTGCCAACTTCATTACTGACTCTATATCTGAGGCGCATAATTCCCATAGCCCTTTGCGCCCCATCAACACTGCTCGTTGCAGCAAGGCGGTGATTTTAATATGTTCTTCTGTATTCTGCGTGTCGGGTAATACAGGTAAATATGTTTCTAAAGGCGTGTTTTGGTAAATTTTAGTGAAGAATGTCTGGTCGTATTGGCGCCATACACGCAAAGATTCTTCTTCTTTAAAGCGCTTCTTTGCAGTGCCGCGCATGCCGGAGTGTACGCGCTGGCAAAACAACACCTTGTCTAAAGCGATTATTTTATTCTCTGCCGCCAGTCGTAATAACATTTCATAATCTTGGGAGCGCGCTAGCTTCTCATTAAATTCACCTGCTTTGGCATAACAGCTTTTGCGCACTAACATTCCCGGTTGAAATACATAGCAACGCTCTAATAATGATACATAAATTTTCTGAAACTCAAGAATTTCATGATAATGAAGCGGTGTAGGGTTAATAGGCACTGCTGCATGTGATTGCTTGAATTGCTCATATTTCCCTATAACAATGCCTGCATCTTTATTTTGCAGCAAAATGTTTTGCATGGTTTCCAGCGCATCGGGCGCAGCCAAATCATCATCATCAAATACCCATATAAACTCTCCGTTAGCCTGTGGCATCGCAAGATTTAATGCAGCGGCTTTTCCGCCATTTTCTTTGCGTAAAATAGTCACTCTGTCTTTATAACGCTCTAAAATTTCTGGCGTATTATCGGTGGAACCATCATCAACCACAATAATTTCAAGCGGAGGGCAGGTTTGTGCCAGAATGCTGTCTAATGCTTCGGCAATATAATCTGCACGGTTAAAGCTGGACATCAATACACTGGTTAGCGGAGTATCAATCATGGAGTACTCTAGATTTAGGTTTCAATAATATATAAAAATAAAACAATATGCCCATGCCATAGGGGCCAAGAATATCAACTTCTACAAAAGCGCGGATAATAAACATGGTAGCCACGGCGATGTATAACACGCTTTCTGCCTGGCGAACAGGGTTTAACACCCGCCCAAGCGCCTGAAAAAGGCTGAATAACAGTATCAACACCATCAATAATAGCCCTGCTAGCCCCAAATCGACCAGCGTTTGAATAAATAAATTATGGAAATGGAAGCCGGTACGGCTGGTAATATAAAACTCGTCCCAATACATTTCTGCAAGTAAGCGCCCATGCACCCAAAACCCTGCATACCCCACTCCAACAAGGTCATTCATACCCTGATGCATTCCTTGTTCCCATAAATAAGTTCTGCCAGTAAGAGTGGTGTCTTTATCAAAAGCATGCAGAATTGCCGCATATAAATCCGTAAACAAAAATGCAGCGGCAAACCCGCCCGCACAAATAATAACGAGAAAAAATACAAATTTTCGGCTTTTGGCAGGCATTCTCATGATACCATAAGCTGCTATACCTACCGCAGCAACTGCCGCACTGGATAACATCGCAGAGGCAGAGTGACTCATTTTTAAACACAGCGCTGCTATGATGAATGGCGCCAATGCATACAATAATTTATACAGGCGCTTTCCGGGCATAAATAGCAATATTCCAGCGGCAATGAGGGTTACCTCTGCCATTAACCCCACTTGATTTTTTGATCCAAACAAGCCCACCAGCGAGTAGCTGTTGCTCATGCGATCATAACCATAGGTGCCGTTTGCCAAAGTGAGCAGCAACACCAGCATACCACCTAAGCTAACTCCCATTAAGAAATGTTCCAGTCGCACAATCCGCGCTATTATAAGCGTGCATAGCATCATAGACATAAATTGCAACCCCGCACGTAGGGTCGCCATGGGGTAGTCCGACCACAACACCGAAATGCAGGCTAAGAGCGGTAACAAAAAGCATAGCAGCATGGTTTTGCTGGGCTGCAAAAGGCGCAAACCACGATAGGGAATTTGCGGCAGCCACAGCCCATAGAACACCAAAATCGATGCGGCACCCAGCACAAACGAATAGGCCATAATAATCGTAGATAGTGCGACAAATGCCACCGCATAAGCGCCACCCATTGGAGTGCAACTGCCACGGTTTCCCTGCAATTCAAATTTGGGCAATATGTCGGCCAGCGCCATCGAATGCGCCTCGGCTTCGGTTACGTTATCCGCTGACTCAGAAGATGTGTGATTTTTATCCATTCCCCCTCCTGCCGCCGAGGAAACATTGGCGAATACGTTTTACTATAGGCGCGTTTAAATATATTAGCGCAGCGGGTGATATGCGCAAAGCACCCAATATGTTTGCCGGCTGCTTATGCTTAATACCATGCACCAGCATTGTGAAAGCTTTGGCTTCTTTAAGTTTTTTGCTGCGACGATATTGGGCGTTTTGCGCGGCTGTATCCAGCGGGTATTTACGCAGAAATTTTTCATCACAGGCTTCAATGCGTTCGATATCCGCCAGCGTCAAACGATGAGAGATAGAGCCTTCGCGGATGGTATAGTTATAGCCAGCTTTAGGCTCTATCGCGCAAATAGCACCCTCTGCCAGCACGCTTGCCAATAGCAGATAGTCTTCACCAATACGAATTTCGGGGTCATAACTTAGTTGATGCGTTGCCAAAAAACCGCGCTGAATAATAGGCTTAAGATAGCCTAATGACTCCCCGCCCAAAAACGCGCTATTCCCCGCTATAAACTCTTCCAAACTAAGCGTGTTACCCAGTGTATCCAGACGATACATAGGATTGCCTTGTGTGAGTTTGCCATTATTTTCATGCATTTCTAACAAATTATCCACCACCATTTGCGCCTGCATCGCTTGGGCGCGGGCAAGGCACAGACTCAGCCGATCCGGCGCCATGGTGTCATCCCCATCCAACACCGCTATCCACGTAGCCTCGGCGTGAGAAATAGCATGATTGCGCGCTGCCGATGGCCCACCATTTTGAGGCAGGCGATAAGCTTTTACGCGGTCATCCGGATGCTGGGAAATTATCTGCCATGTATTATCAGTAGAGCAATCATCCACCGCAATTACTTCTACCATGACATCCGTTTGAGCGAGCGCGGATTGTATAGCAGCTTCGATGTAAGCTTCCACATTATAGGTAGCGATAATAACAGAAACATCCGGTTTCATACGTCGCTAACTCCATATTGCTCTATTTCCGAAGCGCCCATAATACTGGCAACAACCCCCAGATGTAACGTGCCGCGTAATAGCCAATAGCGGCTTTTCACTCCATTAAACACGGTAAATACTGCCATCGCATAGCTATATGCCCACTTAATTACAGCGATAAGAATGATCTTTATTTTCTTTATTAAACCTAATGTCTGGGGGTTTTTTTCGATCAATAACCTGCCATGGGTCTGGCCTGAGCGGTATCGACGTTTTAACAACCACATCAACGAAGCGCGGCTTTGGGGAACGGCTTCGGTAATAATAGCCTGCTCTGCAAATGCAATGGTCGCGCCATTATCGAATGCCTGTGCAAAGAACATGGTATCTTCGCCGCCGCTTTTGCCTAAATCTTTACGAAACCGCAGTCCGGATTGTGCAAACACATCACGTTCCATCAACACGTTGCAGCTATAGCCGGTTTGAATGCACCCCTCCACCCATACGGGGCGGGTAGCATGAAAATCGCCTTGCCTCCTCCAGCGCGGGGGATTCGCTTCATAGAGCGCCTCTACCGGCCCCAACACAATATTTGCTTTGGTAGTTTGCCATGTGGCTAGCATTTGCTCCAACCACTCGGCGCTTACAATTTCATCATCATCTACAAACGCCAATAGCGGTGCGGCGGATGCATCCAGACAAGCATTACGGGCTATAGAGATGTTACGTGCAGGCGCGTGTACGTATGTTACAGGCAAATTCAGCGCTGCGGCTGTATTTTCTACCAGCGATTGCGCACTGGTAACTTCGTCGTTATCCGCGACAATAATGCGGATGCGCCATGGCGAAGGGATACGCATACGGGCAATAGAGCGCAAAGTATCAGCAATATGCGGTCTGCGAAAGGTGCAAATCGCAATATCAATGCTATCTTCGGCAGAGGAGTTATCTACAGACAACGTCATAGCGATGCCCTTCCGTAACGCATGACGCCTTTCCAGAACCCGACCGACCATGCAAAATGCATTATCATGGCAGCGATTCCAGACATGGCAATGGTTGCATCATTGGATTTTTTGGCTAGCAACGCGCCATATCCCAAACAAATTGCCATCCAACACAGCAGCGGAAACGCGAAAATGCCATGCACCGGAGTTAGCAATGCCAGCACCGCCGCAGGAAGCACTCCCACGGGTATGCACTGACGTATGCGTGGCCGCTGGCGGTGCAACAACAATGTACGCACCCGCCCCTGCCCATAATTAACATATTGACGAAATAAAGCATAAGGCGTGCTACGTGGGTAATAATCACCCAGCGTGGAGTTAGTTAGCCAGATTTTATAGCCGGCCTGCCGCAATCGTGTATCAAGTTCGGCATCTTCATTATGAGAAAATGCGGCGTTATAACCACCTACCGCATTAAATGCCTCAGTGAGCATTATGGCGTGATGTCCATGATCCACCCATTTTCCTTCGCCGGATGTCAAGCGGTGCGAGGATCCACCGTTGCCCAGTTTAGAATTTTGCGCTGCGGCCACAGCGCGCTGAAACGGCGTTATGCCTACAGTATTCATAGCGACGGTTACCGAATCAGCATTTTGCTTATCAATTTCAGCCACGAGTTGATGACAAAAATCTTCTGGATAATCGGCATGGGCATCAATACGAATCAAATAGGTACAGCTCTCGCCATATTCCTGCACTGCCAGATTTATGCCTGCACTTTGCAAGCGCTGCGGGTTGTGCAAACAGATAATGTCGGCATTCTCAGCATGGTAGCGGTTTACAATATTCACGCTTTCATCTGTGCTTCCCCCATCGGCAACTACTATGCGCATAGGTAAAGTTTTTTGCACCCTGCTTAGCCATGACAACAGCGCATCCAAATGCTTCTCTTCATTAAGGCAAGGAATTACCGCTAGAATATCTATTTTTTCATCCATGATGAGCCTCGTTACTAAGGACAGATAGTTCCTGCACCAGATTTTTGCAAAAAGTCTGATCGTAATACCAGCGACTTAGGGGAATTTGGGCAGATTTTTCTGCCAATGTTTCATAGTGAGGCATATCAAGCCGATCAAAAAACTGCTGCAAATACGCTTCTTGTTCATGCGGCAGCAATACTCCAATACCGAGTTGCTCTAGCACCTTTCCCGTTTCAACATGAGCTTGCGCAATGGGAACACTGCAATTAGCGCCGCCTTCATATAATCGGTTTGGCAGAAGCCAGTTGGAATTCTGACCTTCTTCAAACATATCGATACACCAGCTAAAATGCACCGCGTTATACATTTCTTTTAAATCATCAGGGTTTTTGTAAGCTCCATAAAAATTCAGCCCCTCCACACGGGAAATTTGCGCATCAAAATCATCAAATTGATCATAAGCGGGCTTCCCACGTATGATCACTTCTATTTTGCCTGGGTTTTTCTGCACAAGTGCGCTTAGCAACGCGAGGCTTTTATTGCAGCGTATCGCTCCGAACCAGCCTATTTTCCATGGCGGCGGGGTTGGGCGTGTGCATTGAGCAACATTTGCATTGTCAATTTCAGGAATGTAAATTTTATTTTCTATTAGCTTTATCGGTAATTCTACTTGCGAGATTTCTTTGAAATATTCACGAATAAATGCGGGTGAGCTGGTGATTAGCAATGCACAGCGCTTACTTAACCATCCTTCAAGTCCTCGCAATAACTTGCCCACCACACCCATATCGAGCAGCAGACGATGAATATCCAGACTTTCATAAACAATAATCGGTTGGGCAGATTCAGGATATAAACTACGCACTTTAACGGCAATGGCGAGCATTTCTAGGTTGCGTGCAATAATAAGATTGGGTGACTCTGCCTGCGCTTTAATCTTATGGGCATGCAGCACCTGTTGTATTACCGCTGCACAACGCTGGGCAAATCCGCCATTATGGGTTTGACCCAAATTCATTGCACGGCTGGCGGATACGGTGGCTATTTCTTCTTCGCAGCGGCGAAACCCCGCCACCAGCACCCTTGCCCCGCCATCATCCAGCATGGTTACGCGCTTTTGCACAGCTGCATCTGCCAAATCGTGCACAAGATATAAAACGGATAGTTGAGACATATATAGGCTTTCGCATTGCGCAAGTAATTAATTATGCGGAGTAAACTTCACCCATTCCACTTCGGCGGCAACAGGTTTAGTGTAGCTAAACGGCCCAAGCCAATCGTTCACGCTGGAAGCGCCCGACCATACGGAAAAAAATATTTTGCTGGGATGGCTGGGTATTTCAGCATGAGGCGCGGTTTGATGCACCTGAACGCCATCGATATACCAAGTTATGGAATCTGGCCGCCAGTCAAAAGCATAGCGATGAAAATCTTCCGAGGCATCAAAACCAAGGGCAATAATTTTTTCATGATCGCCTTTGCCGTTCACATAATAATTGAGCTGCACAGTGCGTGGATCCTTGCCCAAAAATTCAAAATCAATTTCATCATGTGCTGGCTCGCCATGCGGCGGACCAATATAGGTGAAAAAATTAGAGTTAATTCCCGATCCGGCCGCACTGCGCATTGAAACTTCGTAATATCCGTATCCATAGCGCGTGCGGGATTGAATTTCGCCGCAGCCATAAGCATGTTTCAAGCCCGATTGATCCGATAGCGTCATAATCAACCGCTTATCTTTTATAGCAATTCCAGACTTGCGCCATTCGCAGGATTGATGCTCTCCATTTGCCCAACCATGCGCAATAGTCCATTGCTTCTTATCAAGCGCACCATAATCATTGGTAAAAGGAATGGTGGTTGCTGCCCATGCGCTGGTCAATGGCAAAAAAACAGCTAATATCGCTGCAAATAAACTACGTAAACTTTGGTTCATACCGCCCTTAACTTAACTATGCAGCACAGTATGCCGACAAAAAGTTAATTTTTTCATATGATGTATTGATGGTAACTGTCAGTTAACTAGCTTTTTTTATGCTGCATTGCAATATTATTCATGCAAAGCTGTTAAATTAATTATTTAAGACGTGTGATTAAAAAATAAAATCTGCATCGGCCAAACCTGTACCGGTATAATTCTCGAGTAAGATTTCGGCATCCGTTACGCTGTCGCCATTGCTGTCTATTTGCAACACAGTATCGGCTCCTAGTTGCTCCCATCGCAGCTCTTTTGCTCCGGAAAATGCCGCATTTGCAATAAAGGCGGCTATGCCGCCCAAAGCGAAATCTGACAGATCGATCACATCCGCATCCCCTGATTGCTTAAAATCGGTGATAATATCTCGATTACCAGCGCCAATTCCCGTATCAGAGACAGCAAACTCAAATATAACATCACCCGCACCCCCAGTGAGGGGGTC